>NZ_JAURVJ010000148.1 GCF_030655615.1 Nocardioides sp. | reverse complement strand
GGGGTTGCAACCCCTGACAACGGTCGGAACCCCCTGACCAGCACCCCCGCCGACTGTCTCGCGCCCCGCCCTAGGTCCGGGGGTAGCCGCGGCGCACGGTGCGGTCGAGGATGCCGAGGGTCGCGCGCAGGGCGTTCTCGGAGAGGACCGGGAAGATCCCCATCGCCTCCCAGTCGGGGTGGATGTCGCTCCAGTCGTAGTACGTCGTGACCAGGGTGCCGCCGTCGACGGGCTCGAGGTGGTAGCCGAACACGTGCCCGATCGGCGGCCGTGCGGTCCCGAGGATCGACCACGAGACGTGCCGGTCGGGCTCGAAGTCGTCGCCGATCGTGACGACGACGTCGTACCTGCCCATCTCGGGGATGTCGTTGAGCGCCTCGCGGTCCATGTGGACCACGAACGTGTCGCCGGCCGCGGCGACCCGGTCGCCGGTGGCGTCCTGGAGCATCCCCGAGGAGTCGATCGCCACGTGGCCCTGCGGGTCGCAGAGCACGGCGAAGACGTCGGCGGCGGGCGCGGCGATCAGCCGGCTGGTCTCGATACGGGTCTCGTCGGGTGTCTCGCTCACGGCCTCGATCCTGCCACCGGTCGCCCGCCGGGGTGGAGAACGACGCGGTGGGGCGGGAGTAGACCGTGTGCATGAGCGACGTCGAGACCGGCCGGATCACCACCGACATCCCGGCGCGGATGGACCGGCTGCCCTGGGCGCGCTGGCACTGGATGGTCGTGGTCGGTCTGGGGACGGTCTGGATCCTCGACGGCCTGGAGGTCACGATCGTCGGCTCGATGTCCGACGCGCTCAAGCCCGAGGGCACCGGTCTCGGGATGAGCAACTTCGACATCGGCCTGGCCGGGGCGACCTACGTCGCGGGCGCGTGCATCGGCGCGCTGTTCTTCGGACAGCTCACCGACCGGTTCGGTCGCAAGAAGCTGTTCCTCGTCACCCTGGGCGTCTACACGGTCGCCACCGTGGCGACGGCCTTCGCGCCGAGCCCCTTCTTCTACCTCGCCGCCCGCTTCTTCACCGGCACCGGCATCGGCGGCGAGTACGCCGCGATCAACTCGGCCATCGACGAGCTCATCCCCGCGGCCTACCGCGGTCGCGTCGACGTGGCGATCAACGGCTCGTTCTGGCTCGGCGCGGCCGGTGGCTCCCTGCTCACGATCCCGCTGCTCGACCCGTCCGTCGTCGACGCCGGCCTCGGCTGGCGGTTGGCCTTCGGGCTCGGCGGCGTCCTGGCCGTCGGCATCCTCGTCGTACGCCGGCACGTCCCGGAGAGCCCGCGCTGGCTGTTCATCCACGGTCGGGAGGACGAGGCCGAGTCGATCGTCCGCGACATCGAGCGCACCATCTCCGACGAGACGGGGGAGCGGCTCGGCGACGTCGACGAGACCATCACGATCCGTCAGCGCCGCACGATCGGCATCGTCGAGATCGCCCGCACCGTCTTCACGCTCTATCCCCGACGGACCGTCCTCTGCTTCTCGCTCTTCGTCGGCCAGGCGTTCCTCTACAACGCGTTCTTCTTCACCTACGGCGACACCCTCAGCGAGTTCTTCGGCGTGAAGCAGACCGGGTGGTACCTCGCGATCTTCGCGGCCTCCAACTTCGCCGGGGCCCTGCTCCTGAGCCCGCTCTTCGACATCGTCGGGCGGGTCAAGATGATCACCGGCACCTACGTGGTGTCCGGTGTCCTGCTGGCGGTCGCGGGCCTGTCCCTGGGGAGCCTCGACGCGACGACGCTGACGATCTTCGGTGTCGTGATCTTCTTCCTGGCCTCGGCCGGGGCGAGCGCGGCCTACCTGACGGCCAGCGAGGTCTTCCCGATGGAGACCCGGGCGCTGTGCATCGCGTTCTTCTACGCGATCGGCACCGCCGCCGGCGGCATCTCCGGGCCGCTGCTCTTCGGCTGGCTGATCGAGAAGGGCGTCGACCAGGGCGACGTCACCGTCATCGCGGTCGGCTACTACATCGGGGCCGTGCTGATGATCGGCGGCGGCCTCGTCGAGGCGTTCCTCGGCGTCAAGGCCGAGGGCCAGTCGCTGGAGAGCATCGCCCAGCCGCTGACGGCTGCAGACGCCTAGGTGGCGTTCGGACGCACCAGCTCGCCGAGCCCCAGCAGGTTGCCCTCGCTGTCGCGGAACCAGGTGGCGCGCTCGCCGCTGGCCCCGCTCGACGGGTAGTGCCCCGCGACGTCGACGACGTCGCTCTCGAAGACCACCCCGCGCTCGGTGAGCTCGGCGACCACGTCGTCGATCCCGTCGACGTCGAAGCCCATCTGGGTGTGGGCGCCGCTCGCGCTGCCGGTGGAGGCGAAGACGACGAACGACGTGCCGCCGCACGCGTAGCGCAGCCCGCCGTCGCGCTCCTCGGCCGGCTCGAGACCGAGGACGTCGGCGTACCACCGCCGGGCGCGGTCGAGGTCCTGCGCCGGGAGCCGTACGGCGGCACGGGCGTGGCTCAGCGGCCCGCCGACCCGTCCGGCCCGCTCGTCCTTCTGTCGCCAGTACGACGGGGTGGTCTCGATGAGCTGGACGTAGTTGCCGTCCGGGTCCTCGACGGTCCCGAACCAGAGGCCCGCGTCGCGGAGCTCGACGGGCGACACCCAGGTGGCGCCCCGCTCGTCGAGCCGCGCGGCGGCGGCGGCGATCGACGGGACGTGGTGGTTGAGCACGACGCGGCCGGGCTCGACGGTGGCCGGCGCGACGTCGTCGCGGCCGTCGACGAGCAGCCCGACCCCCTCGGGGTCGAGGAAGCCGTCGGCGTCGGGCTCGTGGCCCAGGGCGTCGACGTACCAGGCGCGCAGACGGTCGGGATCGGCGCTGGCCAGGAGTATGCTGCGGATCGAGGGCATGGGGGTGCCGACCCTCGGCGGACGACGGACTCATCGGTGGTCCGGGACGCGCGACGGCGGCGCCTCGTCGAGGCGCCGCCGTCGCGGTCGTGGTGCTGTCCCGCCGGAGCTAGCGGCGCGTCGTGATCCGCACGGCAGGGGACGTGGCGGGCCGCACGAGCGCCGACCCGAGGTAGCGGACGCGCACCCGGGCGTTCGTCGGGAAGGAGCGCCTGAGCACGACAGTCCGGGTGCCGGCGCTGCGGGCGCGCAGGGTGAACCCCTGCACGACCTTGCCGCCGACGAGGACGCGCACGGTGCCGGTCACCGGCTCGCCGTTGGCGAGGGCGGCGAGCCGCACCTGGAACCGCTTGCCGCCACCGACGTTGCCGACGCGTGTCACGCGGGCGGTCGTGGTCGCCCTGGTGACGACCAGCGTGCTGGTGGTGGACGTGCTCGCCGCGACGACGTCGTCGCCCGAGTAGCGAGCGGTGATCCGGTGCGTCCCGACGGACAGGTCGTCGGGCGTGGAAGCCGTGACCGTCCCGTCCTCGACCGTCGCGGTCGCGAGCGTCCGGGTGCCCTCGGCGAAGGTGACGGTGCCGGTCGCGCCGACGGGAACCGCGGCGGCCAGCGTCGCGGACTGCCCGTAGGCGACGCGACGGGAAGCGACGAGCAGACGCGTCGTCGACGCGATCGGGCCGGTGTCCGGGTCTGTCGGGGTGACCGGGGGCTCGACCGGGTCGGTCGGGCCGGTCGGGTCGGTCGGCGTGACGACCTCCTCGGACTTCGGGACCCAGGCGGCGAGGTAGCCGTTGACCTGGACGTTGCGCACGCCGTCGATGTCGACGGTCAGCGTGCCCTCGGCGTCGGTGGTGAGGGTCTCGCCGCGGAAGCCGAGCGCGTCGACGTACTCCTGGTTGCCGTGCGCGGCGCCCATCGGCACCTCGATCGTGGTGCTCATGCGCGCGTCGTTGCCGACGACGACCCCGATGCCGCTGGCGCGGTCGGTACCCTCGCGGACGCTGGAGATCAGGTCCTGACCGGCGGTGTCCGACAGGTTCGACGCGTAGGCGTTGACGACCTGCTTGCCGGACACGTTGGTCGTCCGGACCTCGAGCAGGTCGGTGATCGCGTCGTAGTAGGGCGACCTCGTCTTCATGTAGGAGTCGGCGGCCTCCCACAGGTCGCCGTAGAACACCGAGGGCACGGTGTCCTTGTTCGTCAGCGCGATGGCGTACGCCGCCGGCACGTTGTAGGGGGCGTACTGCTTGGTCGCGCGCTTGCGGTCGGCGGTGTACTTCGCGTACTGCGCCAGCTGGTAGGCCTTCGTGCCGTAGGGCTGGCCGCCGGCCTCCTCCGAGGTGACCGGGATGACGGCCATGTCGTTGTGCTCGGTGTCGTGGTTGGTCACGAACGACCAGTTGGGGATGGCCGTGCCGGTCTCACCGATGCGGTCGACCTTCGAGGTGGTGAACACGTCGGTGAGCGAGCGCTCGGGCTGGGCCTCGCCGAGCGCGTCGAGGAACGCGTAGTACGGCGAGGTGTCGTAGGCCAGCTGGGGGTTGCCGTTCTGGTTGAGGAACGGCACCTGCTCGTCGACGTAGGACTCGATGTAGCTCAGGTTGTCAGCCGCGTCGGTGCCGGCCACCGCCGAGCGCTCGCGCATCAGGTCCGCGGAGTTCTGGAGGATCTCCTTGTTGTAGTGACCTGCGGCGTCCCAGCGGAAGCCGTCGAAGTCGTACTGGTCGAGGAGGAACTCCTCCCAGTTCGTCTGGTCGGCCTGCACGGTCGCGTCGGAGTTGTCGACGTCCTGGCCGATCAGGAACTCGTACTGCAGCAGGTTCTTGTTGACGTCGCCGGTGTCGCCGTCGTCGAACCGCAGGGCGGTGATGCCGGCCTCGGAGGTCCGGTTGTAGCCCGGTTGCGATCCGATGTAGTCGTTGGTCGTGTCGACCGCGGCCTGGTCGGTCGTGGCGTAGATCAGCTTGACCCGCACCTCGCCGTTGCTGTCGGAGGCGACGATGCCGCTGCCGACAGGCGGGTGCGCGCGGACGTAGTCGAGGTAGGTCGAGGTCGTCCCGCCCTGCGTGTCGACGTACCAGAGCAGGTTGGAGCGATAGATGTCGCCGCCACCGGGGCGCTGGCCCGCGATGTAGTAGCCGTCGACGGTCAGGTAGCCGTCGATGTTGTTGATGTCGGGCGCCGTCCGCATCCCGCCCGCGGGCACGTAGTTGCCGTTGGTCGTCGGGTCACCCCCGAGGTAGCGGTAGGGCGTGCCGTCGGCGTCGAGCATCACTCTGTCGGTGCCGAGCTCCTGGTTCGAGATGCCGTTGAGGTTCGTCGATTTCCAGGTCTTGATCTGCCCGTACTTCTGGGCGCCGGCGCCGCCGCCGACCGTGTAGACCTCGTAGAGCTTGTTGACGACGTCGGCGCGGTTGGGCGTGCCCCACTGGTCGACGGCGGTGACCGGCACGACCTCACGGTCCTGGTAGAGGTAGACCTGGTTCGGCACGATGTCGGTCTGCACCTTGAGCCCCTCCGCGTGCAGGGCCGCGACCGCGGCCTTGAGCTCGGTGCTGGTGCCGTACTTGGTCGCGGTCGCGCCGTCGTGGCCGGCCGGGAACTCGCCGAGGTCGTAGCGGTCGGTGACCGCGTAGCCCTCCTCGTTGTAGGCGTCGAGCGCGCGGTAGGGCGGCGCCATCCACACGTCGGTGATGCCCAGGGCGTCGAGGTCGCCCGCCTTGTCGGCGAGCGTCGTGTAGGTGTTGCTCTCGTAGGGCTGGTAGAAGCTGAAGTCCTGGAAGATGACCCGGCTGTCCAGCTCGGGGCCGGACACGAGGACCTGTGAGGTGTCCTCATCAGCGGCGGCCGCGACGGGCTGCGGCAGCGTCGTGAGGCCGACCGAGGCGAGCGCGACGACGGCGTAGGTGGCGAGGGTGCGATGGCGTAGGTAAGGCAAGGTGTCCCCATGGATTGAATCGGTTCAAACGAGCCCTGCCAGCGTGCGGGAAGTAGAAATTTCAACTTTTACCCGGCATCGTTTCCGACCCGAGGAAGGTGTTCCGGATCACGGTCGGCGCGGCCGAGCCGCGCGGCCGGGGTCCTCGGTACCGTGCTGCTCGTGACGCACGTCGAGCACGCCCGCACCTTTCCCGTGACGGTCGAGGCGGCGTACGCCGTCGTGGCGCCGGTCCCGCTCGAGGAGGTGCTCGGACGACGCCACCTCGCGATCCCCGGGGTCGCCCGCGTCGAGCAGAGCGGACCGTGGGTGCAGGAGGTCGGCCAGCGGCGCACCCTGCACTTCACCGACGGCGGGCGGACGACCGAGGTGCTGACGGTGCTCGACGCGCCGCACCGGTTCGGCTACGAGCTGGCCGACGTGGCGGGGCCGATGAAGCTGCTCGTCGCCGCGGTCGACGGGCTCTGGGTGTTCGTGCCCGACGGGAGCGGGACGCGCATCACGTGGTCGTGGGAGATCCGGCCGACCCTGCCCGGCCGGCTCGTGATGCCGGCCTTCACACGGATGTGGCACGGCATGGCCGCCCGCTGCTTCGACCGCCTGGGCGAGCGTATGAGCGGCTCGTCCTAGCGCAGGAGCGACGCCCGGAACACGAAGCGCCGCCGCTGGTCGAGCGGCGTCCCCTCGCAGGCGAGCGTGGTGCCGCGGTCGCAGCGGTAGCGGGTGGACGCGTTGGCCAGCACCACCGTGACCGACGTCGTCGACCGGTCGAAGCGCACCCGGGTCTTGCCGAATCCCCTGCGGTTGAGCCGGATCTGGCGTTGCTGGACGCTGCCGTCGGCACGGGTCAGGACGAGGTAGGCCGCCGAGCCGCGGCTGCGGTCAGGGGCGTCGAGCGCGAGCGCGAGCCGCTGGCCGCGGGGGAGCGAGCCTCGGGGGCTCAGCCGCACGGCGCGCGAGGTGAGGTGGTCGAGCCGGGTGGTCACCGTGGTCCGTCTTGCCGTGGCCGACAGGCGTCGGGGGACGACGGGCGGCAGGGGATAGACCGAGCCCTCGGGATAGGTGCGGGCCGGGTCGAGGTTGCCGGCGGCGTACGCCGCGTAGGCGCGGGGG
Source organism: Nocardioides sp. (assembly GCF_030655615.1). Classification (GTDB taxonomy): domain Bacteria; phylum Actinomycetota; class Actinomycetes; order Propionibacteriales; family Nocardioidaceae; genus Nocardioides. The sequence goes on along the minus strand of NZ_JAURVJ010000148.1, from coordinate 3,804 downwards.
AGCCCGCCGCGGGGCGCGAGCACGCGGGCCAGCGCCTGCGTCGAGTAGTCGTCGGGCAGGCCGCCGCCGGTGCCGGCCCGACGCCAGACCTCGCGCACGACGTCGATGCCGTAGCGGCGGCCGAGGAACTCCCAGAACGTCCAGTTGCCGTAGTGGGCGTAGCCGCCGGTCTCGAAGAGGTCGAGCGGCACCTGGGGGCGCGCCAGCTGGCCGAACTGCAGGTAGGCGCGGTTGTCGTCGACGCCGTCGGCGAACCGCTCCTCCATCCAGGTCGCGGTCGACTCGAGCAGCCAGGGGTCCTCGGTGAAGTCGTAGGCGAACTGGACGGCGTGGAAGAACTCGTGGGCCGCGGTGACCCGCAGCGTCTGCATCGGCGCCCGCCCGAACTGGGCGCGGGCGAAGTCGTCGTCGAGGACGCAGAACCCGCTGGCCTGCTGGGGTTGCCCCGCCACGCGCCGCTCGGGGGCGCAGTAGCCGTAGAGGCCTCGGCTGCCCACGTCCTTGAGGTAGACGTCGAACTTGGCGTTGCCACCGCGCCGGCCGTCGGTGTCCGGCGCGCGGTAGCCGAGGGTGTCGACGTGGTGGCGCCACACCTGCTCGAGCACCCGGAGGGTCGCGGCGGGCCAGGCGGGGGTCGCGGGCGCGTCGGCGCCACGACGCACCCAGTGCAGGCAGAAGTGGGCGCTGCAGCGACGGGTCGCCGGCGCGGTGTAGCCGTCGGCGAACGGGTCGCCCGCTCCGGCGGTGGGGCGGGCCAGCAGCCCGCCGGCGAAGCGACCGCCGACGTCGCCGAGCGTGGGCCGGGCCAAGAACAAGTCGCGCAGGGCGAGCGTGGCCTCGGGGCGGTCGCGCGCGTCCTGACCGGCCTGGCCGCTGAGCACCTTGCTCGCCACGACCAGGGGCGGGTCGTCGCGCCGGTCGGGCGCGCGCACCGCGGTCGCTCCGGCGGCCGACGGCACGAGCAGCGCCGTACCGACCAGGACGGCGGCCAGCAGGGCCGGCAGCGCACGGGGAGGGATGGCGATCAGCCCCCGGAGATCTTCTCGATCAGGGCCGTGGTGGAGATGGCCGGCGTACGGGGGAGGTAGACGACCTCGCAGATGTCCTGGAACTCGTCGAAGCGGCCGGCCCAGTCGTCACCCATGACGAGGACGTCGGCGGCGAACTGGGTGATGTAGTCGCGCTTGAGCTCGAGGCTCTCCTCGACGAACACCTCGTGGACCGCCTTGAGGGCGGCGACGATCTCGAGCCGCTCGGACTGGCTGAACACCGGCTCGCGGCCCTTCTTGCGCAGGTTGAGCGCGTCGGCGGAGACCCCGACGACGAGGCGGGCGCCGAGGGCGGCCGCGCGCTCGATGACCCGCAGGTGGCCGACGTGGAAGACGTCGAAGGTCCCGAAGGTGATCACGGTGCGCGGTGGGGGAGCGCTCTCGCTCGGCACGTCTGGCATGGCCGCCAGTGTTCCACGCGGGACGGGTGGGACCTGGCACCGACGCCCCGCGGCGGGGCTCCGCCTGCGACGGGCGTGCGGTGGGGGAGACTTCCGAGGTGTCGACCACGCCGCCCCCGTCGCCCCCGTCCGCGCCCGCGGTCGACAGCAGCGCTGACGATGCTCGCCGCCGAGGACTGCGGCAGATGCGGACGGTGGCGGTCTCGCTGCTCGCCCTCGCCGCCGTCGTCTACGTCGTCACGCTCGGCCAGGACGGCGCCCTCGGGTTCGTCAACGCCGGCGCGGAGGCGTCGATGGTCGGGGCGATCGCCGACTGGTTCGCCGTCACGGCTCTCTTCAAGCACCCGCTCGGCCTGCCGATCCCGCACACCGCGCTGATCCCGCGGCGCAAGGACGAGCTCGGCAAGGGCCTGCAGGACTTCGTCGGCGAGAACTTCCTCCAGGAGGGGATCATCCGCGAGCGCATCGGCGCCGCCGGCGTCGCCGCCCGCGCCGGGGCCTGGCTGGCCGAGGACGTCAACGCGCGCCGTGTGGTCGACGAGGTGGCCGAGGTCGCGTGCATCGCGCTCGGCAAGGTCCGCGACGAGCACGTCGAGGCCCTGGTGACCGAGGCACTGGTGCCGCGCTTCCGCGAGGAGCCCATCTCACCGCTGCTCGGGAGCCTGCTGTCCGAGGCCCTGCGCGACAACATCCACCACGGCCTGGTCGACCTGGCGCTCGAGGAGCTGCTCGGCTGGCTCGAGGCCAACCCCCGCACCGTCCAGGACGTCCTCGGCGAGCGTGCCCCCTGGTGGGCGCCCGACCGACTCAACGAGCGGGTCACCGCGCGGGCCCACGTCGAGATCGTGCGCTGGGTCGGCGACATCCGCCGCGACCCGCAGCACCGCGGCCGGCTCGCCCTCGACTCGCTGCTGGCCCGGCTCGCCGACGACCTGCTCTCCGACCCGGCCACCCAGGAGCGCGCCGAGCGCCTCAAGGACCGGCTGCTCGACCACCCGGCGGTCGTCACGTCGGGCATCTCGCTGTGGCAGGCGCTGCAGCGCGCTCTCACCACGTCGCTCGCCGACCCCGACGGCGCCGTACGCCGTCGCCTCCTCGTCGAGGTCCGCGCGCTCGCGGCCCGGCTCGGCGACGACGTCGCCCTCCGCGAGCGCCTCGACCGGCGCGCGGCCGACGCCGCGGTCTTCGTGGTCGAGCGCTACGGCAACGACCTGACGGCCGTGATCACCCACACCATCGAGCGCTGGGACGGCAAGGAGGCGGCCGAGCGCATTGAGCTCCACGTCGGCCGCGACCTGCAGTTCATCCGGATCAACGGCACGATCGTCGGCGGGCTCGTGGGGCTGCTGATCCACACGGTGTCGGTAGTGATTCACTAGTGACCATGGCAGATCCAGTGCAGGTCCCGATCGAGGACGAGTCCATCAAGCTCGGCCAGTTCCTCAAGCTCGCCAACCTCGTCGAGTCGGGCTCCGCCGCCAAGGACCTCCTCGCCGCCGGCGTGGTCAAGGTCAACGGCGTGGCCGAGACCCGGCGCGGTCGCCAGCTCGTCAACGGCGACCTGGTGACGTTGGCTGCGCAGTCGGCTCGCGTGAGTGACGGCAGCACGCCCGACGACTTCCCCTGGTGACCCACGTCGGCTGAGGTGCGAGCGCAGCGAGCCTCGAAGCCCATCTCTGTCACGGGGTCACGGGTGGTCCGGGTCGGGTGGCCGCGCGCGTAGCAGACCGCGTCTCGGCGTCAAGGACGCCTGCGGCGCCGCTGCGCGGTCGCCTGCGGCGATCCTTGACCCCGAGCCTCTCGCGGTCTGCTCCTCGGCGCGCAACGGCGAGGCCTCGCAAGCTCGGCTCGCCGTCGCCTGCGCGGCCACCCGACCCGGCGGTGCATGAACCACCGTTCCGGGCGACCTCAGGTGCCGGTTCGGTGGCTGATGCACCGCCGGCCCGGGTGGACAGAGTCCGTGGCGACTTCCTCACCGCCAGCACGACTTACCCGCCCGAACACGGGCGGGTAAGCCGCACCAACGGTGAGGCAGACGTGTCGGGCCGCCTCGATCTTCGATCGTGATCCACTATCTGGACCGAGATCGCAGATCGAGCCCACGAGGTGAGGTTCTGCGACGAATCTCCCGGTTCCGTGCCGAAGCTTCGTACGAGAACCGGGAGAAACGTCCGGTCAGCGTGACCAGTGGTGCCGGTGAGGGCTGTCCGCGCTGGACGAGGGCGCGGCGGAGCCCGCCCTTGTCTGCGCCATCAAGCATCCCGGGAGAGGCTCGCTGTCAAGGATCGCTTCGCGACCGCGTAGCGGCGCGAAGCGTCCTTGACAGGGAGGCCCGGGATGCTAGGCGCGCGGAC
>NZ_JAURVJ010000117.1 GCF_030655615.1 Nocardioides sp. | reverse complement strand
CCGGGCACCTGGACGCCGCCGCCCCCGAGCGCCCAGCCCCCCAAGCGGCGTCGTACGGCGGTCATCGCGGCCGCGGCCGTCGCGCTCGTCGTCGCCGTCGCCGTGGGCCTCGGCATCACGCTGGTGGCCAACGGCTCCGACGGCGAGCCCGAGGCCCGCGACGACGACTCGTCGTCGACCGGGTCGCCGTCGACCGACCCGACCAGCGACCCCACCTCGGACCCCACCTCGGACCCCACCACCGAGCCGACGACCGAGACCACGACCCCGACCACTCCCCCGACGCCGGACCCGCCGTCCGACCCCAAGCCGGTGCCGTTCTACCCCGACGTCCCCGCCGCCACCGGCATCCGGGTCGCCCTCGGTCCGGCCTCGCTCCGCGCGCCCGACGGCTGGCGCACGATCGACCCCGGGATCGTCGACCAGGGCGTGGGCGCGCGGGACTACGACGACCTCGAGGGCTACTACTCCTCGGTGTTCGTGCGGCGCAGCAACCCCGGCTTCGAGCTCGACTCGATCCCGCTGCTCAAGATCGCGGCCCAGAGCTCGGTCGAGGCCCTCGACGAGAACGACGGGTCGATCACCCTCGAGAGCAGCCAGCTGCTGCCGACCGCGTGGCTCGACGGCCAGCAGGCGGTGCGGATCCGCGCGCTCTACTACTCGCCGGGCGACAAGCTCTACTTCAGCGAGGAGACGTGGTTCGCCCAGCGCGGCAAGTTCCTCTACCGGATCACCTTCCAGCACAGCCGCGCCGACAGCCTCGAGGAGCGTCGGGCGCAGATCGACCCGATGATCGTGTCGTTCCGCTGGTCCTGAGCTGGCCCGCTGGCTGACAGCACGGACGACGAAGGGCCCCTCCCGGTCTCCCGGGAGGGGCCCTTCGTCGTTGGTGCTGGTGGCTACCGGGCGCCAGGCGCCCGGGCCACCTTCAGACTGGACTACACGGCGCAGGTCGCGGCCGGTGGTGCCCCGCTCGGGTCGGGCCCGCCGTACCAGACGGCGGCAGCCCTATGCGAGTGGTGCGGGTGCGCCGAGCGACACCACCGGACCGCGACAATTGCACTCAGAAGTCCATGCCGCCCATGCCACCCGAGGGGTCGCCACCCATGGGGGCGGCCTTCTCGGGCTTGTCGGCGACGACGACCTCGGTGGTGAGGAAGAGCGCCGCGATGGAGGCGGCGTTCTGGAGCGCGGAGCGCGTCACCTTGGCGGGGTCGATGATGCCCTCGGCGATCATGTCGACGTACTCACCGGTCGCGGCGTTGAGGCCCTGACCGGAAGGCAGGTTGGCGACCTTCTCGGCCACGACGCCACCCTCGAGACCGGCGTTGATCGCGATCTGCTTGAGCGGAGCGGAGGTGGCGACGCGCACGATGTTGGCGCCGGTGGCCTCGTCACCCTCGAGCTCGAGCTTGTCGAACGCGGTGGCAGCAGCCTGGACGAGCGCGACGCCGCCGCCGGCGACGATGCCCTCCTCGACCGCAGCCTTGGCGTTGCGGACAGCGTCCTCGATGCGGTGCTTGCGCTCCTTGAGCTCGACCTCGGTGGCCGCGCCGACCTTGATGACCGCAACGCCGCCGGCCAGCTTGGCCAGGCGCTCCTGCAGCTTCTCGCGGTCGTAGTCGGAGTCGGACTTCTCGATCTCGGCGCGGATCTGGTTGACCCGGCCCTCGATCTGGCCCTGGTCGCCGGCACCCTCGACGATGGTGGTCTCGTCCTTGGTGATGACGACCTTGCGGGCCTGGCCGAGCAGGTCGATGGTGGCGGTCTCGAGCTTGAGGCCGACCTCCTCGGAGATGACCTGGCCGCCGGTCAGGATCGCGATGTCCTGGAGCATGGCCTTGCGGCGGTCGCCGAAGCCGGGGGCCTTGACGGCGACCGACTTGAACGTGCCGCGGACCTTGTTGACGACCAGCGTCGAGAGAGCCTCGCCGTCGACGTCCTCGGAGATGATCAGCAGCGGCTTGCCGGACTGCATGATCTTCTCGAGCAGGGGCAGCAGGTCCTTGACGTTGCTGACCTTGGAGTTGGCGAGAAGGATGTAGGGGTCCTCCAGCACGGTCTCCATGCGCTCGGGGTCGGTGACGAAGTAGGCCGAGATGTAGCCCTTGTCGAATCGCATGCCCTCGGTCAGCTCGAGGTCGATGCCGAAGGTGTTGGACTCCTCGACCGTGATCACGCCCTCCTTGCCGACCTTGTCCATGGCCTCGGCGATGGCGTCGCCGACGGTGGTGTCGCCACCGGCGGAGATGGTGGCCGTGGCCGCGATCTGCTCGCGGGTCTCGACCTCCTTCGCCATGCTCGAGAGCTGCTCGGACACGGCGACCACGGCGGCCTCGATGCCGCGCTTGAGGCCCATCGGGTTGGCGCCGGCGGCCACGTTGCGCAGTCCCTCGCGGACCATCGCCTGGGCGAGGACCGTGGCCGTCGTCGTACCGTCACCGGCGACGTCGTCGGTCTTCTTGGCGACCTCCTTGACCAGCTCGGCGCCGATCTTCTCGTAGGGGTCCTCGAGCTCGATCTCCTTGGCGATGGAGACGCCGTCGTTGGTGATCGTGGGGGCTCCCCACTTCTTCTCGAGAACGACGTTGCGGCCCTTGGGGCCGAGGGTGACCTTGACGGCGTCGGCGAGCGTGTTCATGCCACGCTCGAGGCCGCGCCGGGCCTCCTCGTTGAAAGCAATCAGCTTGGGCATAACTCCTGAGATCCTCACGATCAGAGTTCTGGGGATCCGGTGTGGTGGGCTGCCCGCGACGGACGACCCCGCTCTCCGGCGAACCCTTTCTCGCCGGGAGGGAGCCTCAGCTGGCACCGCTCCGGTTGTCACTCTCGTGCTGAGAGTGCCAGCCTCATGTTTAGCACTCGACAGGGGAGAGTGACAACCCGGGTGCGGCCGGAGTTCAGGACAGCGACGCGTAGGACGCCACGTCGTAGCGGCCCTCGATCGTCGTCACCCGACGGAAGTCGTGCGTGCCGACGGTCCACGCCACGAGGGTCGGCTCGCCCTGCCGCGACTCGTAGACCAGCGTCCGGTCGTCGAGCCACCCGGCGACCGGGCAGCAGTCCTTGTAGCGGCCGCCCTTGACGGCGACCGTCCAGGTCATCGACAGCACCCCGGCGCCGTCCGCGGTCTCGAACGCGACCAGGTCGCTGTCGGTCGCGCCGTCGCGGCCGTTCACGCCGGTGCCCATCCCCCACGCCTGGGCGCTGCTGGGGGTGCGGCCGGGTGTGCGGCCGGTGGTGCTGCGGGTGGGGCCGTACGCCAGCGACCCTCCGACGTCGAAGCCGGGCTCGAGCCGCGGGAGCTCCTCCTCGCTCAGGACGGGCGGGGGGTTGGGGAACACCCGCAGCGCCCGGTCGGGGGCGACCAGCGGGATGCCGATGGTCGAGGCGTCGAGCCAGGTGGCGCCGTACGCCGACCGCCCCTCGGTGCTGATCGACGACCAGGCGCCGGTGCCCACCGTGTAGACCGCGACCGCCCCGTCCTGCGGGAACAGCAGGTGCTCGCCGTCGGGGCTCAGCATCGACGCCGAGGTCGGCGGCACCCGGTAGCCGTGGGGCTTGGCGACCTGGTCGAGGCGGCCGACGTCGACGCTCACGACGCTGTTGCGTGCCCCGACGAGCAGCACGCGGTCGCCAGTCGCGAACGCGGCGAGGGCCGGGCCGACGAGGTCCTTGGTCCGCACGCCCAGGTCGAGGGTCTGCGGGAACGGGCCGTCCTCGACGAGGGGGAGGTCGCGCTCCTCCTCCTGGCTGGGGCTGAACCAGACGGGGACGCTGTTGTAGGAGGTGTCGGCGGCGTCGGGGGTCGGGGTCGGGGTCGGGGTCGGGGTCGAGGGTTCGACGGCCGGGAGCGGTGCGACCGGCCGGGGGGAGGTCGGGTCGACCCAGGCGACGACCCCGGTGACGGCGACCGCACCCGCGGCCACGCCGCCGACGACGGCCAGGCCGCGGCGACGGCGTACGGCCCGGCCGGCACGCCAGGCCCGGGCCGACAGGTCGACGGGGGTCTCGTCGGCGACGCGGTCGTGGAGGAGGTCGCGCAGGGAGTCGGTGCTCATGCGGGGTCCCCGCGGTGTTGGTCGGCGGAGGAGGGAAGCGGGGTGCTCATGAGGGGTCTCCGATCAGCTCGGCGAGCTCGGGGGCGGCCTCGCGCAGCCGGCGCAGCGCGAGGTGGGTCTGGCTCTTGACGGTGCCGACGCTGACGCCGAGCGCGTCGGCGGTGTCGCGCTCGGTGAGGTCGGCGTAGTAGCGCAGGACGACGACCGCCCGCTGCCGCGGCGTCAGGGTCGCGAGCGCGTGGTCGAGGAGGAGCCGACGGTCGGTGAGGTCGGCGGCGGCGAGGCCGGGGCGTACCTCGGCGACGACCACCTCGCGGCGGTGCTTGCGCCACCAGGAGATGTTGCGGCGTACGACGACCTGGCGTGCGTAGGCGTCGGGGTCCTGGCCCGAGAGCCGGCCCCACCGGGCGGCGACGGCGGTGAGGGCGTCCTGGACGAGGTCCTCGGCCCGGTGGCGGTCACCGGTGAGCAGGATTGCCGTGCGGAGCAGGGTCGGCTGGCGCTGGGCGGCCCAGCGCGTGAAGCCGGCCTCGTCGCCGTCGTGGTCCCGCACACCTCTCACAACGCCTCAGGGTCCCGGATGGTTGGAGCCGTCGGCAGGTCCAACTCGTGCGATCGAACGAATTGGACGCCACTCGGCCTGGTTCTAAGGCACCGACTCGTGCGATCGAACGAGTTGGATGCCGCTCAGCCCCGACCCGGCCACCAACTCGTGCGATCGCTCGAGTTGGTCCCCGTTCAACCCGGTCCCGAACCACCAACTCGTGCGATCGCTCGAGTTGGTCCCCGCTCAACCCGGTCC
>NZ_JAURVJ010000106.1 GCF_030655615.1 Nocardioides sp. | reverse complement strand
GGCGGCGAGCACGCCGCCGGCGACGAGGACGCCGCGGCGGCTGGGCCGCGGCTGGGTCGTCGTGGAACCGGGGCCGGGGGCGATCACGACCACGGTCTCCCCGTCGTCGTCGGTCTGGTCCGCGGGGACCGGGCTGGTGCCGAGGGTCGCGCGGCGCTTGCCGGCGACGGTCGGGGTGGCCGGAGTGGCGGTGGGAGCGGAGGCAGCCCCCTCGGCCTTGGCGATCTCGACCGTCGACCTGGCCCGCGGGTCGAGCGGCAGGCCGTTGGCCGTGCGGTGCAGCCACCAGAGACTGGCCACGCCGGCGATCGCGGTGAGGATGCTGGGGACTAGGTCGACGGCCTCGAAGAGCGGGCGGTCGACGACGGCGCCGGCGGCCACCAGGACCAGGACGACCAGCATCGCGGCGCCGAAGACGTAGCGGATGCGGGTGACGAGGCCGGCGACAAGCGCGAGGACCGCGACCCCGACGAACACGGAGCCGATCAGCACGACCTTGTCGTAGTTGCGGGCGGCGAAGTCGAACGGGCCGATGCTGAAGCCGTCGGACTCGAAGTTGCGGATCGCCCACTCCTTCATCGACACCGGGGTGCGGTCGATGACGCCGGACCCGACGGCGAGCACGGGGGAGGAGTCGGGGTGGAGCAGCGACGCCGAGAAGTGCCCCACCGCCATGCCCACGAGGGTCGAGAGCAGGCCGAAGAGGGCGTAGAGACGACGTGACACCATGCTCCCTGTTCGGCGCGGAGGGCCTCTCCGGATGGGTGCGGCAGGATGGCGCCATGCCCGACGTCACGCCCGATGCCACGCCTCACGCCACGCCTGACGAGCGCCCCGACAGCGGCCCGTCCGCCGAGCTCGTGCACCTCTCCCTCGACGGTGCCGTCGCCACGATCACGCTCGACTCGCCCCACAACCGCAACGCGCTGTCGCGCCAGCTGGTGGCTGAGCTGGCCGACCGGCTCGAGCGGAGCGAGGCCGACCCCGACGTACGGGTCGTCGTCGTCACCTCCGCCGACCGGGTGTTCTGCTCCGGCGCCGACCTCTCCGAGGCGTCGGCCGACGGCATGTCGGTGGGGGTCCAGGCCATCGTCGGACTGCAGCGCTACGTCGTCGGGATGTCCAAGCCGGTCGTCGCCGTCGTCCGGGGTCCGGTCCGCGCCGGGGGCATCGGCATCGTCGCGGCCTGCGACATCGTCCTGAGCGCCGAGGAGGCCACCTTCGCGCTGACCGAGGTCAAGCTCGGTCTCGCACCCGCCGTCATCTCGCTGACCGTCCTGCCCCGGCTGACGTCGCGGGCGGCGGCGTACGCCTGCCTGAGCGGCGCGGCCTTCACCGGCGCCGAGGCCGTCGCGATGGGACTGGTGACCCGCGCGGTCCCCGCCGCCGACCTCGACGCCGCCGCCGCCGAGCTGTGCGCCGAGCTCGCGACCGGCGCACCCCAGGGCCTGCGCGAGACCAAGGCGCTGCTCGCGCGCGACCTGCTCGACCGCATCGACGCCCGGGCCGACGAGATGGCCGAGCTCTCGGCCCGGCTCTTCGCCTCCGACGAGGCCCGCGAGGCGATGACGGCGTTCCTGACCCGGCCCAGGACACCACGGGCCTGACCAGCCGCGACGGCCCGCGAGGTTGACCCGCGTCACACTTGCCCGATGTGCTGCCATCCGGCGCCGCGATGGCCGATGATGCCCCCATGCGTAGCGGAGTCCCCACCCTCGGCGCGCTCGGGGCCCTGGTCGCCGGGTCCGCCCTGTCCCTGACGGGCTGCACCCTGCCCCAGGCCGACGGCAAGGACGAGCCGGCGCCGATCGGCGTCGAGCTGTCGTTCGCCTACCAGGCCGACGGCGGCGAGGGCTTCATCGACCAGACCCTCACCATCGCCAACAACGGCGACGCGGCCGGCGCCCCCGACCTCGACATCGTGGCCGTCGATGCCCAAGGGGTCGTGCTGCCCGACGTCGAGGTCGTCACCGCGTTCGGCAGCGACCGTGGCGAGCAGGTGGTGCCCGCCTACACCGAGGTGATCGAGGTCCTGAAGTTCAAGGGCCCCGACGCGGCCGACGTCGCCGACGTCGAGGTGACGGTGACCGCCCCCGGGACCCTCCCGAACGACCTTCCCAAGGCCAACGACATCAAGGTCAAGCGCTTCGACATCTCGGGGTCGACCCGGAGCGAGAACACGCTCGGCAGCGTGCTGGTCGCCAACACCTACGACAAGCCGATCCGGGTGATGGTCGTCGGCATCGAGTACGCCCCCGTCGAGGGCGGCGAGCCCCAGCACTTCCAGCGGGTCAGCCCGCTCGCCGGGCCGATCGACCTCGAGCCCGGCGAGAAGGTCCGCGAGCGGGTCGCCGACAAGTACCGGACCCGCTTCTACGGCAGCGTGCGCGCGTTCCTGGTGGGCTGACGGTGGGCTGACGGTGGGCTGGTGGTGGGCTGGTGGTGGGCCGGTCGCTCGCCGATTGCTCGCCGTTGCTGCACTCGGACGATCCCCTTTGTAGACTGGACGACTGCCGTTCGTCGGCACCCGAGGGGCAGTGGAGGCCAGCCGCGTGACTGAAGAGCTCGTCGAGCAGGAGATCGCTCACGAACAGGCGTTCGTCGACCGCGTCCACCGTCAGCTCGCGGACGCCGGCAAGGCGGCCCAGCAGCTGGCGCGCGAGGGCCACGAGCGTGGTCGCCTCGGCCACGAGGGTGGTCTCGTCGAGCGCGACGCGATGGTGTTCCAGGCGGCCAAGCGGCTCGCCCAGCTCGACGCCGCCCACGAGGGCCTCGTCTTCGGCCGGCTCGACCTGCGCCCCGACCTCGACCCGGAGCCGCGCTACGTCGGTCGGATCGGCCTGCGCGACGACAACCGCGACTCCCTGCTCATCGACTGGCGCGCCCCCGCCGCCGCCGTGTTCTACCAGGCGACCGCGGCCGAGCCGCAGGACGTCGTACGCCGCCGCGTGCTGCGCTCGGCGGGCACCACCGTGGTCAGCGTCGAGGACGAGCTGCTCGACGCCGAGGCCAACGTCGACGACCTGCCGATCCTCGGCGAGGGCGCGCTGATGGCGCAGCTGTCCCGCGCCCGCGACCGCACGATGCACTCGATCGTCGCGACCATCCAGGCCGAGCAGGACAAGGCGATCCGCGCGCCGTCGCGGGGCGTCACGACGATCTCGGGCGGCCCCGGGGTCGGCAAGACCGTGGTCGCGCTGCACCGCGCGGCCTACCTGCTCTACACCGACCGGCGCCGCTACGAGACCGGCGGCGTCCTCGTCGTCGGGCCCAGCGGCGTGTTCATGCGCTACATCGAGCGGGTCCTCCCGTCGCTCGGCGAGACCGCGGTCGCGCTGCGCTCGCTCGGCGAGGTCGTCGACGGCGTCCGCGCCGTGCGTCATGACGAGCCGGCCGTGGCCGACGTCAAGGGCTCGGCGCGGATGGCCGAGCTGATGCGTCGTACCGCCCGCCAGCAGGCGCCCGGCAGCCCCGACGCCTTCCGCCTCTTCTGGTACGACAACACCCTCGTCCTCGACCGCGGCGTGCTCGGCCGCATCCGCCGCCAGCTGATGTCGCAGGGCCGCCGCAACCAGCAGCTGCCCCGCGTCGGCCGGGCGCTGCTTGACGCAATGTGGCGCCAGGTCCGCAGCGAGCGCGGCCGCGAGCGGGGCCGCGAGTTCTTCGAGGACGACCTGCTCGGCGACGACACCTTCCTCGACTTCGTGGCCGCCTGGTGGCCGCCGCTGGCCGCCGCCGACGTCCTCGGCTGGCTGCGCGACCCCGACCTGCTGGTCCGCGTCGGCGACGAGGTCGTCACCCCCGAGGAGCAGCGGCTGCTGCTCAAGTCGTGGTCGGGCGCCACCGACCTGTCGATCGAGGACGTCGCGCTGCTCGACGAGCTCCGCTACGCCATCGGCGACGTGCCGGCCAAGGCCGACGACGACCGCGACGACCCGATGACCCTCATCGACGGCGCCGTCGACATCCAGGAGCTGATGACGGCCTCCGACCGCGAGTACGCCCCCTCCGGCCGGGCCTGGCAGGCGCCCACCCACTCGATCGAGGACGACGGCTTCGCCCACGTGCTCATCGACGAGGCGCAGGACCTCACGCCGATGCAGTGGCGGATGGTCGGGCGGCGCGGCCGTGCCGCCTCGTGGACCATCGTCGGCGACCCGGCCCAGTCCTCCTGGCCGATCCCCGCCGAGTCGGCGGCAGCACGCGCCGAGGCGCTGGCCGGCAAGGCCATGCACGAGTTCCACCTGTCGACCAACTACCGCAACTCCTCGGAGATCTACGCCTTCGCGGCGGCGTACGCCGAGCGCGTGGGGCTGGACGCCGACCTGCCGACCGCGGTGCGGTCGACCGGAGTCGAGCCCCAGGTCGTCGGACCGGTGGCCGACCTCGAGGCCGCGACCCGCGCGGCCGTCGTCGAGGTCGCCGGCCAGGTCGGCGGCACCGTCGGCGTGGTCGTGCCCAGCGCGCGGCGCTCCGACGTCAACGCGTGGCTCGCCTCGTGGCCCGAGCTCGCCGACGACGCCGCCAGCGCACGCGCCGCCGTCGACTCCT
>NZ_JAURVJ010000094.1 GCF_030655615.1 Nocardioides sp. | reverse complement strand
CCGGGCGCTTGAGGGCCGAGAGGTCGATGGCGCCACGACGGGTGAACGGCTGCTGCGTCATGCGACCAATCCTAGGGACGTGGCCCGTGGGACGTTCACCTGGCGTTGGCCCGCGGCATCGGCGACCCGTGGCAGGGTGGCGTCATGACGACGCTTTCTCGGGCGCGACTGATCGCCCTGCCCTCCCTCTTCCTGCTCGGCGCGAGCCTGCTGACAGCGGCGCCGGCCGACGCCGGCCGCCACGACGGCGGCGCGCACGGCCACCACGCCAACGGTCACGGCAACGGTCACCACGGCAACGGTCACGGTCACCAGACCCGCGAGGTCCGGTTCCAGACGTTCAACGCCTCGCTCAACCGCGCGACCGCCGGTCAGCTGGTCGCCGACCTCTCGACGACGACCAACGCGCAGGCCGCGACGGTGGCCGAGATAGTCCAGCGCACCCGGCCCGACGTGCTGCTCCTCAACGAGTTCGACTACGTGCCCGGACAGCGCGCGGTCGACCTGTTCCGCGACAACTACCTCGAGCGCGGGCAGCACGGCGCCCAGCCGATCACCTACCGCTACGCCTACGTGGCGCCGTCCAACACCGGTGTCCCAAGTGGGTTCGACCTCGACGACAACGGCACCGTGGGCGGCGGCAACGACGCCTACGGCTTCGGTGACTTCGAGGGCCAGTACGGCATGGTCGTGCTGAGCAGGTACCCCATCGACCGGTCCGAGGTCCGCACCTTCCAGACCTTCCGCTGGGCCGACATGCCCGGCAACCTCATCCCGACCGACTTCTACTCCCCCGAGGAGCAGGCCGCGCTCCGGCTGTCGAGCAAGAGCCACTGGGACGTGCCGATCAAGGTCGGTCGCAAGACCGTCCACTTCCTGGTGTCCCACCCCACACCCCCGACCTTCGACGGCCCCGAGGACCGCAACGGGCGCCGTAACCACGACGAGATCCGCTTCTGGGCCGACTACGTCTCCGGTGGGCGGGCCGCCCGCTACGTCTACGACGACCGCGGCCGCCGCGGCGGGCTCGACCGCGACGCGTCGTTCGTGATCGCCGGCGACCAGAACGCCGACCCGCTCGACGGCGACTCCGTCGCGGCGGCCGTCGACCAGCTGCTCGACCACCCGCGCATCATCGACCCGCAGCCGACCTCGGCCGGCGGCCCCGAGGCCGCGGCCCGCCAGGCCGGCGCCAACACGACCCACCGTGGCGACCCGCGCTACGACACCGCCGACTTCAGCGACAACCCGGCGCCGGGCAACCTCCGCGCCGACTATGTCCTCCCGTCACGCCGCGGCCTCAGGGTCCGTGACGCCGGCGTCTTCTGGCCGGTCCCGGCCGACCCGCTGTCACGCCTGACCGGCGAGTTCCCGTTCCCCTCGTCCGACCACCGCACCGTCTGGGTCGACGTCCAGCTCCGATAACCCACGACAGGCCACCCCACGGTGGTCGAGCCGGGCGAGCCCTGGGCGAGCCCGCGTCGAGACCACCGTGCAAGCACAGCGAGAGCCGTCAGTCCCCCAGCAACCGGTCCGCAGCGGCGTACGGGTCCGACTCCCCCGCGACGACGGCAGCCGCCAGGGAGTCGAGCTCGGCGTGCTCGCCGACCCCGGACCACCGCGACCGCAGCGCGGCGACGGCGATCGCCTCGATCTCCGCCCGGGCCCGGCGCTCGCGGCGGCGCTGCAGCTCGCCGGAGCCCTCGGACCAGCTGCGGTGCTCGTCGAGGGCGGCGACCACCTCGGGCACGCCGTCGCCGGACTGGGCGGTGGTCTTGAGGATCGGGGGGTTCCAGGCGCCCGCGCGCCGGTCGGCGAGGGCGAGCATCGAGCGCAGGTCGCGGGCCACCTGGGCGGCGCCGTCGCGGTCGGCCTTGTTGACGACGTAGACGTCGCCGACCTCGAGGATCCCGGCCTTGGCGGCCTGGATGCCGTCACCCATGCCGGGCGCGAGCAGGACGACGGTCGAGTCGGCGAGCCCCGCGACCTCGACCTCGCTCTGGCCGACCCCGACGGTCTCGACGAGGACGACGTCGAAGCCCGCGGCGTCGAGGACCCGCATCGCCTGGGGGGTCGACCAGGACAGGCCGCCGAGGTGGCCGCGGGCGGCCATGGAGCGGATGTAGACGCCGTCGTCGTCGGCGTGGTCGCCCATCCGGACCCGGTCGCCGAGCAGGGCCCCGCCGGAGAACGGCGAGGACGGGTCGACCGCCAGGACGCCGACCCGGCGGCCGTCGGCGCGCAGCGCCTTGACGATCGCATTGGTCGAGGTCGACTTGCCGACGCCGGGGGCGCCGGTGATGCCGACGACCTGGGCGCGCCCGGTGTGGGGCGCCAGCGCCGCCATCACCTCGCGCAGCAGGGGTGACTCGTCCTCGACCAGCGAGATCAGCCGCGCGACGGCCCGGGGCTCTCCGCCCCGGGCCCGCGCGACGAGCTCGCTGACAGGCTCAGTTCTTCGGGACACGCACGATCAGCGCGTCACCCTGGCCGCCACCGCCGCAGAGGGCGGCCGCACCGACGCCGCCACCGCGGCGCTGCAGCTCGAGCGCGAGGTGGAGGACGACGCGGGCACCGGACATCCCGACCGGGTGGCCGAGGGCGATGGCGCCGCCGTTGACGTTGACCTTGTCGTCGGGCAGGCCGAGCTCGCGGGCCGAGGAGATGCCGACCGCGGCGAAGGCCTCGTTGAACTCGACGAGGTCGAGGTCGGTGGGCGCGATGCCCTCCTTCTGGCAGGCCAGGGCGGTGGCGTTGGCCGGCTGCAGCTGCAGCGACGAGTCGGGGCCGGCGACCATGCCGTGCGCGCCGATCTCGGCGAGCCAGGTGAGTCCGAGCTCCTCGGCCTTGG
Organism: Nocardioides sp.; assembly: GCF_030655615.1. Lineage (GTDB taxonomy): Bacteria > Actinomycetota > Actinomycetes > Propionibacteriales > Nocardioidaceae > Nocardioides. The sequence continues at coordinate 3,569 of NZ_JAURVJ010000094.1, read as the reverse complement.
CCTTGCTCATCACGACGACCGCGGCGAAGGCCTCGTTGAACTCGACGAGGTCGAGGTCGGTGGGCTCGATGCCCTCCTTCTTGCAGGCCAGCGCGGTCGCGTTGGCCGGCTGCAGCTGCAGCGAGGAGTCGGGGCCGGCGACCATGCCGTGCGCGCCGATCTCGGCGAGCCAGGTCAGCCCGAGCTCCTCGGCCTTGGCCTTGCTCATGACGATGACCGCAGCGGCGCCGTCGGAGATCTGGGAGGAGGAGCCGGCGGTGACGGTGCCGGTCTTGGAGAACGCCGGGCGCAGCTTGGACAGCGAGTCGGCGGTGGTGTCGCCGCGGACGCCCTCGTCCTGGCTGACGACGACCGGGTCGCCCTTGCGCTGCGGGATCGAGACCGGGACGACCTCGTCGTCGAAGACGCCGTTCTTCCAGGCGGCCGCGGCCTTCTGGTGCGAGAGGGCGGAGAACTCGTCCTGCTCCTCGCGCGTCAGGTTGGTGCCGGCCGCGTTGATCTCCTCGGTGAGCAGGCCCATGGCCTGCTGGGTGACCTGGTCGAAGAGCGCGTCGTAGGCCATCGAGTCGACGAGCTTGGTGTCGCCGAACTTGGTGCCCTCGCGCGAGCCCATCAGCAGGTGGGGCGCGTTGGTCATCGACTCCATGCCGCCCGCGACGACGATCTCGCACTCGCCGGCGCGGATCAGCTGGTCGGCCATCGCGATCGCGTTGAGGCCGGAGAGGCAGACCTTGTTGATGGTGATCGACGGGACGTCCATGGGTACGCCGCCGGCGACGGCCGCCTCGCGGGCCGGGTTCTGGCCCGCTCCGGCGAGGATGACCTGGCCCATGATCACGTAGTCGACCTGGTCGCCGGACACGCCGGCCTTGTCGAGCGCCCCGGCGATGGCGACCCCGCCGAGGTCGGTCGCCTTGAGGGACTTCAGGCCGCCGAGCAGGCGGCCGATCGGCGTACGAGCACCGGCGACGATGACGGATCCGGACATGGGAAAGCCTCCGCAGGGAAGTTCGGGTGAGTCCTGGCGACGATACCCACGAGGAACTCGCTGCGGGAGGGTGTCCGTCGCCTGCGAGCGAGGCGCACGTCACACCCCGGTCCGGCCAGATCCGGCCGGATCCGGCCAGAATGGCGGCATGAGCTCCCCCGGCATCGAGATCCCCGAGCACCTCTTCACCGCCATCGACCACGTCGGCATGGCGGTGCCCGACCTCGACGAGGCGATCGCGTTCTATCGCGACACCTTCGGGATGCGCCTGGCGCACGAGGAGACCAACGAGGAGCAGGGCGTCCGCGAGGCCATGATGGCCGTCGGTGACTCCGGCTCCCACGTGCAGCTGCTCGCCCCGCTCAGCGAGGAGTCGACGATCGCGAAGTTCATCGGCCGCAACGGCGCCGGCTGCCAGCAGGTCGCCTACCGCGTCACCGACGTCGAGCAGGTCAGCGCCATCCTCCGCGAGCGCGGCCTCCGGCTGCTCTACGACGCCCCCCGGCGCGGCACGTCCGACTCGCGCATCAACTTCGTCCACCCCAAGGACGCCGGCGGCATCCTGGTCGAGCTCGTGGAGCCCGCCGCCTCCCACTGACGCCGAGTCGGCGTAGAGATGAAGTCAGGACGCGCCGAGTCGGCGCACGTGCTGAGCCGCTGCGCCGACTCGCGCTGATCCGACTCGCACTCTGCGCCGACGCGCGGTGGCGGTCGCAACCTTGTCGCGACGTGGGGCATGGTCAGGTGACGTCCCACACACCGACCCCGACGGACGGTTACCCACCGGTATCTTGCGGGCTGGTCGCGCCCCGACCACGACGCCGACACGTACAGGAGACTCCCACCGTGCAGCACATCCTCGACGCCATCCAGGCTGGTGACACCTCCAGCGAGGACTTCGCCGCCCTCGCCCTGCCCGAGTCCTACCGGGCCGTGACGGTCCACAAGGACGAGGTCGACATGTTCGAGGGCATGGCCTCGCGTGACAAGGACCCCCGCAAGTCGCTCCACGTCGAGGACGTGGCCCTGCCGGCCCTGGGTCCCGGTGAGGCCTACGTCGCGGTGATGGCCTCCGCGATCAACTACAACACCGTGTGGACCTCGATCTTCGAGCCCGTCTCGACCTTCGGGTTCCTCGAGCGCTACGGCCGGCTCTCCGAGCTCACCAAGCGCCACGACCTGCCCTACCACGTGGTCGGCTCCGACCTGGCCGGCGTCGTGCTCGCCACCGGGCCCGGGGTCACCAAGTGGAAGCCCGGCACCGAGGTCGTCGCCCACTGCCTGAGCGTGGAGCTCGAGGACTCCGACGGCCACGACGACACGATGATGGACCCCCAGCAGCGGATCTGGGGCTTCGAGACCAACTTCGGCGGCCTGGCCCACATCGCGCTGGTCAAGTCCAACCAGCTGATGCCCAAGCCCGCCCACCTCACCTGGGAGGAGGCCGCCTCCCCGGGCCTGGTCAACTCCACCGCCTACCGCCAGCTGGTGTCCAAGAACGGCGGCAACATGAAGCAGGGCGACAACGTCCTGGTCTGGGGCGCCTCCGGTGGCCTGGGTGGCTTCGCGACGCAGTACGCCCTCAACGGCGGCGCCGTGCCGGTGTGCGTGGTCTCCAACGAGGAGAAGGCCGCCATCGCCCGCTCCATGGGCGCGGAGCTGATCATCAACCGCTCCGAGGAGGGCTACCAGTTCTGGAAGGACGAGCACACCCAGGACCCCAAGGAGTGGAAGCGCTTCGGCGCCAAGATCCGCGAGCTCACCGGCGGTGAGGACATCGACATCGTCTTCGAGCACCCCGGCCGCGAGACCTTCGGCGCCTCGGTCTACGTGACCCGCAAGGGCGGCATCATCACCACCTGCGCCTCGACCTCGGGCTACATGCACGAGTACGACAACCGCTACCTGTGGATGAACCTCAAGCGGATCATCTCCTCCCACTTCGCCAACTACCGCGAGTCGTGGGAGGCCAACCGCCTCATCGCCAAGGGCGCCATCCACCCGACCCTGTCCAAGACCTACACCCTCGACGAGGTCGGCCAGGCCTCCCTCGACGTCCACCACAACGCCCACCAGGGCAAGGTCGGCGTCCTGTGCCTGGCCCCCGAGGAGGGCCTCGGGGTCCGCGACCACGAGCTCCGCGAGCAGCACCTCGACGCCATCAACCGCTTCCGCGGGGTCTGACGAGGCGCGATCACAGCCTGAGACGGCTCTCACCGGACCCGGCCCCGAGACGGGCCGGGTCGGGGTGGGATCGGGGGCTCGGATCAGGGAGGATGGGGCCAGCCGCTTCCCTGGCTGACTTCCCCGCACCCCCGACCCCCTGTGAGGTTCACCGGATGAACGACCGAGGCCTGTCCATCTTCGACGAGGAGCCGGACGAGACCGAGTCCGCCACGACGACTCCCGGCCTCCAGAAGGGCGGCGGGCCGTCCGGCTCGTCCGATCCCGACGCCGAGCGCACGCAGGTCATCCCGGCCACGCCACCGGCCCCGCGCGCCCGCGGCGGCCAGTCGTCCGCTGCCACGACCCAGGTCCGCCCCGCCCAGCCGGCCCCCCAGGGCCGACCCGTGATCCCGCC
>NZ_JAURVJ010000076.1 GCF_030655615.1 Nocardioides sp. | reverse complement strand
GCCGGCCGCCGACCGCGCGGCCCCGAGCGGGTCTCGACCGCCGAGAAGGCCGCCCTGGCCCCGGTCCTGGCCCTGGTCGAGCCGCCGCTGAGCCCGGCGTACGGCGTCCGCGGCCTCGCGGTGTGGACGGCGCTGTTCGGGCACGTGTCATTGGAGCTGTTCGGCCACATGCACAACGGCGTGCTCGACTACGAGACGCACTTCGCGTCGGTCGTCGACCAGTACGCCGTCGACCTCGGGCTCACGTGAGCGAGCCCGACCTGCTCGAGGGCGACCGGGTCGCCCTCCTGGTCCCTCCGTCGACGGCCTACCTCGACGCCGTGCTGTCGCTCCTGGCCCGCGGGGTCGTCCCGATCCCGCTCGACCCGCGGCTCACCGAGGCCGAGCGCGAGCGGATCCTCGCGCCGCTCTCCCCCACCCGTGTCGTCACCGACGAAGCGGGCCTGGCCGCCGTGACCACCGACGACCGCGGCACCCCGCGGGCCCGGCCCATGCACTGCACCAGCGGCACGACGGGCAACCCCAAGGGCGTGTGGAGCGGGCTGCTCGACCCCGGCGACGCCGAGGCGCTGGTGGCCGAGGAGCGCGACCTGTGGGGCTTCGCCGCCGACGACGTCAACCTCGTGCTGAGCCCGCTCTACCACTCCGCGCCGCTGCGCTTCGCCGTCGGCACGGTCCTGGCCGGCGGGCGGGTGGTGCTGCCCGGTCCGTTCGACCCGGCGGCCGTGACGGCAGCCATCACCAGCGAGCGCCCCACCACCGTGTTCTGCGTCCCCACCCACCTGCAGCGGCTGTTCGCGCACTGGGACGAGGTCGGGGTGCCCGACCTGTCGTCCTTCCGGCTGGTCGCCCATGCCGGCGCCCCCTGCCCCACCGCCGTGAAGCGACGGCTCATCGACCTCTTCCCGGCCGGCTCGACGTGGGAGTTCTACGGCTCGACCGAGGGCCAGTTCACCGCCTGCCGCAGCGAGGAGTGGCTCGAGCGTCCCGGCACCGTCGGCCGGGCGCGCCCCGGTCGCACGCTCGCCGTCGACGACGACGGCACCATCTGGTGCGCGGTGCCGCGGCACGCGCGCTTCGAGTACTACGACGACCCGGCCAAGACGGCCGCCGCCTGGCGGGGTGACGCCTTCACGGTGGGCGACCTGGGACGTCTCGACGACGACGGCTACCTGTTCCTCGACGGGCGTCGCGAGGACCTCGTCATCAGCGGTGGCGTCAACGTCTATCCGCTCGAGGTCGAGCGGGTCCTCGGTGAGCACCCCGGCGTCGACGACGTCGCCGTCTACGGCGTCGACGACCCCGACTGGGGCCAGCGGGTCTGCGCGGCCGTCGTCGGCACGGCCTCGGAGGACGAGCTGGCAGCCTGGGCGCGGGAACGCCTCGCTCCGCCGAAGCGGCCCAAGACCTGGTTCTTCCTCGACGAGCTGCCCCGCACCCTCACCGGGAAGGTCCGCACGCAGGAGCTGCGACGAAGGAGCAGCTCCGTCGCGGGCGGAGATTGAGCGGGCCCTCCGGCCGAGGGACGAGGCCGGAACGGGCGCGTCGAAATCTGTCTCGAGAGCTGCGACGGAGGGGCAGCTCTGCGGTCAACAGGCGAACTGACGCCGGTAGACCTGGGGGCTGACCCCGCGGACCCGGGTGAAGTGGTGGCGCAGGGTGGCGGCGTTGCCGAAGCCGACCTCGGTGGCGATCTGGTCGATCGGGTTGTCGGTGCGCTCGAGCATCTCCTCGGCCAGCTGGAGCCGCTGCGCGGTGACCCACGAGTGGGGCGTCGTGCCGGTCTCGTCGCGGAAGCGGCGGGCGAAGGTGCGCGGCGACATGTGGGCCTTGCGGGCGAGGGTGTCGACGTCGAGGTTGTCGGCGAGGTTCTCGGTGGCCCAGGTGAGCACCGCCCCCAGGGTCTCGGCCTGGCAGTCGACGACCTGACGGGCGATGAACTGGGCCTGGCCGCCGTCGCGGTGGGGAGGGACGACGATGCGGCGGGCCGTCGTGGCCGCGACCCGGGCACCGAAGGTCTCGCGCATCAGGTGGAGCGAGGCGTCGATGCCGGCGGCCGACCCGGCGCCGGTGAGGACGTTGCCCTGGTGGCAGTAGAGGACGTCGGGACGCACGATCGCCGACGGGTAGCGGGCGGCGAGACGGTCGGTGTAGCGCCAGTGGGTGGTGCACTCGCGGCCGTCGAGCAGACCGACCTCGCCGAGGGTGAACGCAGCACTGCAGTGGGCGTAGATGATCGCCCCGCGCTCGTGGGCCGCACGGACGGCCTCGAGGACCAGCGGATCGAAGTCGAGGAAGTCGTGGAACGGGGAGATGCAGACGAGGTCGGCGTCAGCGGTGGCGTCGAGGCCGCGCTCGACGAGCAGGTCGTAGCCCGCGCGGCCCTTGACCCGACCCGGGCGGGGGGTGCAGACCTGGAAGTCGAACACCGGGTTGTCGTCGTCGGCGTGGTAGGGCTCGCCCCACACCTCGACCAGTGAACCGAGCCCGAACGGCTCGGCCCCGTCCTGCACGATGACCGCGACCTTGTCCATGCCGGCAGCCTAACCGCCGGTTGGCAGAAAATCGAGCAAGCCCGTCATCTCTGCCACTCGTGGCAGCATCGCAGCGGGAGCATGATTACTGCCATGACCACTTTCGCGACACTCCTCCTCCTGCTCCTCCTCATGACGAGCCTGCTCGCCTACGCCGCCGGTGACCGCTTCACCTCCACCCCGCGCCGGCTGCTCGCCCACCGCCCCACCGGCCGGACCACGACCGCAGCCGCTCCCGCCGTCCCGACCGCGCGGCCGACGTACCGACGCGCCGCCTGACCACCGCGACCTGCCAGCTGCCCGACCGCATCACGACCGAACGAAGGCCCGGCCCCCTCACGGGGACCGGGCCTTCGTCGTCGATCAGGTGGATCAGGTGGAGCTGGTGGGGCTAGGCGATCAGGCCTGGCCGCCGGTCAGCTTCTCGCGGAGCGCCTGCAGCGCCTCGTCGGAGGCGAGCGAACCGCCGTCGCCCTCACCCTCGGCGACCTCGCCACCGGAGGAGTAGGACGTCGCCTCGCCGGCCTCGGCATCGGCCACCTTGGCGTCGGCCTGCTGCTTGACGTGGGCCTCCCAGCGAGCGTGCGCCTTGGCGTACTGCTCCTCCCAGACCGCACGCTGCTCGTCGAAGCCCTCGAGCCACTCGCCGGTGTCGGAGTCGAAGCCCTCCGGGTAGACGTAGTTGCCCTGGTCGTCGTAGGTCGCCGCCATGCCGTACAGCGTGGGGTCGAACTCCTCGACGTCGGCCGCGGTCGCGGTCTCGTTGGCCTGCTTGAGCGACAGCGAGATCCGGCGACGCTCGAGGTCGATGTCGATGATCTTGACCATGACGTCGTCGTTGACCTGGACGACCTGCTCGGGGATCTCCACGTGCCGCTCGGCCAGCTCGGAGATGTGCACCAGGCCCTCGATGCCCTCCTCGACACGGACGAACGAGCCGAAGGGCACCAGCTTGGTGACCTTGCCGGGCACGATCTGACCGATCTGGTGGGTCCGGGCGAAGTGCTGCCACGGGTCCTCCTGGGTCGCCTTCAGCGACAGCGAGACGCGCTCGCGGTCCATGTCGACGTCGAGCACCTCGACGGTGACCTCGTCGCCGACGGTGACGACCTCGGACGGGTGGTCGATGTGCTTCCAGGACAGCTCGGAGACGTGGACGAGACCGTCGACGCCGCCGAGGTCGACGAACGCACCGAAGTTGACGATCGAGGACACGACACCCTTGCGGATCTGGCCCTTCTGGAGCTGGGTGAGGAAGCCGTGGCGGACCTCGGACTGGGTCTGCTCGAGCCACGCACGGCGCGAGAGCACGACGTGGTTGCGGTTCTTGTCCAGCTCGATGATCTTCGCCTCGAGCGTCTGGCCGACGTACGGCTGCAGGTCGCGCACGCGGCGCATCTCGACGAGCGAGGCAGGCAGGAACCCGCGCAGGCCGATGTCGATGATGAGGCCGCCCTTGACGACCTCGATGACGGTGCCCTCGACGACGCCGTCCTCCTCCTTCACCTGCTCGATGGTGCCCCAGGCGCGCTCGTACTGGGCGCGCTTCTTGGACAGGATCAGGCGGCCTTCCTTGTCCTCCTTCTGGAGGACGAGGGCCTCGACCTTGTCGCCGACGGCGACGACCTCGGAGGGGTCG
>NZ_JAURVJ010000075.1 GCF_030655615.1 Nocardioides sp. | reverse complement strand
CGTCCTCCTCGACCTTGATCTCCAGCAGCGTGCCGGCGACGGGCGAGGGGATCTCGGTGTCGACCTTGTCGGTCGACACCTCCAGCAACGGCTCGTCGACCGCGACGCTGTCACCGACCTGCTTGAGCCAGCGGGTGACGGTGCCTTCGGTGACGGACTCCCCGAGTGCCGGGAGGTTGACTTCGGTGGCCATGGGTGGGCTGTTCCCCTTCAGGAGTGGGCGTGGAGCGGCTTGCCGGCGAGGGCCAGGTGGGCCTCGCCGAGGGCTTCGTTCTGGGTCGGGTGGGCGTGCACGAGCGGGGCGACGTCCTCGGCGAAGGCCTCCCAGTTGTAGATGAGCTGGGCCTCGCCGATGAGCTCGCCGACCCGGTCGCCGACGAGGTGGACGCCGACGACGGGACCGTCCTTGCGGCGGATGAGCTTGACGAAGCCCTGGGTCTTGAGGATCTGGGACTTGCCGTTGCCGCCGAGGTCGTAGGTGAGGGTCTCGACGCCGTCGTCGCCGTAGGTCGATCGCGCGGCCGCCTCGTCGAGCCCGACGGAGGCGATCTCGGGGCTGGAGTAGGTCACGCGGGGGATACCGGTCTCGTCGATCGGCTGCGGGTCGAGGCCGGCGATGTCCTCGGCCACGAAGATGCCCTGCTGGAAACCGCGGTGGGCGAGCTGGAGCCCCGGGACGATGTCGCCCACGGCGTAGACGCCCTCGACGTTGGTGCGGCAGCGCTCGTCGGCGAGCACGAAGCCGCGCTCCATGGCGACGCCGGCCTCCTCGTAGCCGAGCCCGTCGGTCGCCGGGCCGCGGCCGATGGCGACGAGCAGCAGCTCGGCCTCGATGACGTCGCCCCCCTCGACGGTGACGGCGACGCCGTCGTCGGTGGTCTCGACGCTCTGGAACGGGGTGCCGGTGCGGAAGGCGATCTTGCGCTTGCGGAACGCACGCTCGAGCGCCTTGGACGACGCCTCGTCCTCGGCCGCGACGAGCCGGGGCAGCGCCTCGACGATGGTGACCTCGGCGCCGAAGCTGCGCCACACGCTGGCGAACTCGCAGCCGATGACGCCACCGCCGAGGACGACGACCGACGCGGGCACGCGGTCGAGGCGCAACGCGTGCTCGGAGGTGATGACGTGGGTGCCGTCGACGTCGAGGCCGGGCAGCGACCGGGCGTAGGAGCCCGAGGCGAGCACGAGGTGCTTGCCGGTGTGGACCTCCTGGCCGTCGCTGCCGGTGACGGTGACCTGGCGGTCGCCGGTCACCTTGCCCTCGCCCTCGAGGACGGTGATGCCGCGGCCCTTGATGAGCCCGGCCAGGCCCTTGAAGAGCCGCGAGACGACGCCGTCCTTGTAGCTGTTGACCCCCGGCATGTCGATGCCCTCGAGCGTGGCGCGGACGCCGAACTGCTCGGACTCACGGGCGCTGTCGGCGACCTCGGCCGCGTGCAGCAGCGCCTTGGTGGGGATGCAGCCGACGTGGAGGCAGGTGCCGCCGAGCTTGCCCTTCTCGACCAGCCCGACGCTCAGTCCGAGCTGGGCCGCCCGCAGGGCACAGGCGTAGCCGCCCGAACCCGCTCCGAGGACGAGGACGTCGAAGTCGGCCACGCTGGTCCTTCCGGGGTTCGGGAGCGCTCCGGTGCGCTCGTCCGTCCATCTTTGCACTACGCGTGATGTTGGCGACAAGGGCGTTCCCGGGGCGTTCTACCGCGCCCCGGCAGCGCGGGAAGGCAGACTGGGGCCATGGCTTTCCTCGACCGCTTCCGCCGTGGGTCCCGCACCCGCGTGAGCCGCCCGACCGGCGGCCTGCGCACCGGCTCCACGACCGTTCGCGCCTCCGACAAGGTCGACGTGCTCCACCTCGACACCTGGGTCGGGGAGCGTCGCGGGGTCGAGGGCTTCGTCGAGCCGCGCACCGCCGTCAGCGAGGTCACGCTGCTCCTGGTCGCCCACGACGGCGAGTGGACGCGTCGCCGCGTGCCGTCGGTCAAGTGGGCCCACGACTTCTGCAACAAGCACCAGGTGCCCTCCTACGACGCCGCCGTCGTCGGCATCCCGCAGCGGATGCGTGACTACAACTCGCGGATGAAGCAGCAGAGGCGCCAGCCTGGCCTCTAGCTCGAGGCGAGCGACCGCGCGTACTCCACCAGGGTCGTGACGCCGAAGCCGGTGCCGCCGCTGGTGACGTGGCCGTTGGGGCCACCGGAGGTGTACGCCGGGCCCGCGATGTCGAGGTGGGCCCAGGGCAGGCCCGCGGTGAACTCGCGCAGGAAGGCCGCGGCGTAGAGGCCACCGCCCCAGCGGATCCAGTCGTGCTGGGCGAGGTCGGCGATCTTGCTGGAGTGGATGCGCTCGTCCATGGCCTCGGGGATCGGCATCGGCCAGTGGTCCTCGCCGGCGACCGCGGCCGCGGTGAGCACGGCGTCGACGACCGTCTGGTCGCCCAGGACGCCGCCGACGCGGTCGCCGAGCGCGACGACCATGTGGCCGGTCAGGGTGGCGACGTCGAGGATGACGTCGGGCTCCTGCTCGGTGGCCAGGACCAGGGCGTCGCCGAGCACCATCCGGCCCTCGGCGTCGGTGTTGAGGATCTCGACGGTGGTGCCGCCGTACATCGTCACGATGTCGCCCGGGCGGGTGGCCGCGCCGCCGAGCATGTTCTCGGCCATGGCGGCGTAGGTCGTCACCTGGACCGGGAGCCCCAGGTCGGCGATCGCCAGCGTGGCGGCGATGACGGCGGCCGCGCCGGCCATGTCGGACTTCATCTCGTGCATGTTGGCGGCGGGCTTGATCGACAGGCCCCCGGTGTCGAACGTGATGCCCTTGCCCACGAGCGCGAGGTGCTGGGTGGCGTCCTTGGGGGCGTAGGTCAGCTGCACCAGGCGCGGCGGGGCGTCGGAGGCCTGGCCCACCGAGAGGATGCCGCCGCAGCCGAGCTCGGCGAGCTCGGTCTCGTCGAGGACCTTGACCGTCACCTTGGCGGCGCCGCGCGGACGCGCCTTGACCGCGGCCACGACGGCGTCGGCGAACGACGGGGGGCGCAGGTCGTTGGGCGGGGTGTTGACCCAGTCGCGGGTGAGGGCGACGGCGCCGGCGAGCACCTGGGCCTCCGCGAACGCCGCGACGACGTCCTTCTTGCGGGCCGCGGGGCTCAGCACGACGAGCTCGCCGGGGCTCTTCTTCTCGCCGGCGCTCTTCTTGTAGGTCGTGAAGGTGTAGCCGCCGAGGGTCCAGCCCTCGGTGACCGCGCGCACCAGGGACGCGGAGTCGGCCGGCAGCGCGATGGCGACCGACGCGGCGTTGGACACGGCGCGGGCCGCGGCGCCGGCGGCCCGTCGTACGCCGGCGGGGGTCACCTCGGGGCCGAGCCCGACCAGCACCAGCACCGGCGAGGCGATGGTCTTGGACGTCGGGACCTTGACGACCTCGCCGGCCTTGCCGGTCACGCTCAGCGTCGCGAGGAGCGGTGCGAGCTTGCGACCGTAGGCCTCGGCGACGTCGTCGCCGCCCGGGGCCAGCCGCGGCCGGGCACCGCCGGACAGCACCCCCACGACCACCGCGTCGCAGCGGGTCTTGGCGGGGCTGGCGCTGCGCAGGGTCCACGTCGTCATCCGGGGAGCCTACGACGCGGGTGACCGTGCGCACCGCGCCCGGGGGAGCGGACGGTAGGTTGCGAGCCATGTCCGAGGCGTCCGGCCCCCAGGAGCCCCTGCGCTCCCCGCTCCACGACCGTCACCTGGCGCTGGGCGCCAAGTTCGCCGACTTCGGCGGGTGGTCGATGCCCCTGCAGTACGCCGGGGTCGTCGAGGAGCACACCGCCGTCCGCACCGCGGTCGGGATCTTCGACGTCAGCCACCTCGGCAAGGCGCTCGTCGCCGGGCCGGGAGCGGCCGAGTTCGTCAACGCGACCCTGTCCAACGACCTGCACAAGATCGCGCCCGGCAAGGCGCAGTACACGCTGTGCTGCGACGACGAGACCGGCGGCATCGTCGACGACCTCATCGCCTACTACCGCGACGACGAGCACGTCTTCCTCATCCCCAACGCCGCCAACACCGCCGAGGTGGTCCGCCGGCTCCGCGCCGCCGCACCCGAGGGCGTCGAGGTGACCGACCAGCACCGCGACCACGTCGTCCTCGCCGTGCAGGGCACGAGGTCCGACGAGGTCCTCGCGGCCGTCGGGCTGCCGACCGGCCACGACTACATGAGCTTCGTCGAGGCGTCGTACGGCGACCCGGGCGGCTCGGGCGACCGGTCGAGCACCGTCACGGTCTGCCGCACCGGCTACACCGGCGAGCGCGGCTACGAGCTGGTCGCGCCCAACGCGATCGCCGTCGAGCTGTGGGACGCGCTGCTCACGGCCGGCGAGCCGTTCGGGCTCGCGCCGTGCGGCCTCGGCGCCCGCGACACCCTGCGCACCGAGATGGGCTACCCGCTGCACGGCCAGGACATCTCGCTGTCCGTCACGCCCAACGAGGCGCGCCTCGGCTGGGCCGTCGGGTGGAAGAAGGACGCCTTCTGGGGCCGCGACGCCCTCGTCGCCGAGAAGGAGGCCGGCCCGCGCCGGCGCCTGGTCGCCCTGGAGTCCACCGGCCGCGCGATCCCGCGGCCCCACATGAGCGTCAGCCTGGTCCCCGACGTCCTGCTCGGCGAGATCACGTCCGGCACGTTCTCGCCGACGCTCAGGAAGGGGATCGCCCTCGCGCTGCTCTCGTCGGTCGTCAACCCCGACGCCCAGGTCGGGGTCGACGTACGCGGTCGCCGCGAGCTGTTCCAGATCCGACCGCTGCCCTTCGTCGACACCTCCGTCCGGGAGTCCTGAATGAACCTGCCCGACCAGCCGCAGACCTTCCGTCGTCCCACCGCCGCCGAGCGGCCGTGGTCGTGGCGTCTCGAGGACGCTGCAGGCACCGAGGTGACGCCGACGGGCGAAGGGTCCGCCGAGCTCGTCGAGCAGCGCTTCGCGAGCCAGGCCGACGCCGAGTCGTGGGTGGGCGAGACGTTCGGCGACCTCGCCGCCGCGGGCGTCGACCAGGTGGTGCTCTTCGAGCACGACCGCCGCGTCTACGGACCGATGTCGCTGCACGCCTGACGTGGCGGTCGGGCTGTCAGGGCTGTCGGGGCTGCCCGGGCCGGTCAGCGCGGTCTGCCACACGTTCCTCGGCGCCGTGCCCGACGGGCTCGTCACCGGCCTGCACCTGCGCGGCGGCCTCGCGTTCGGCGAGTGGGTGCCCGGCCGGAGCGACGTCGACTTCGTCGCGGTCCTGGCGCAGCGGCCCGGTGCCGCCGAGGTCGAGGCCCTCCGCGTCGCCCACGTCGCCACGGCGGCGGCGCACCCCGACGTCTTCTTCGACGGAGCGCACGTCGTCGCCGGCGACCTCGAGCGCGACCCCGACCTGCTGCCGCCGGTGCCGTCGGTGCTGATGCGCCGCTTCGACCCGGCCGGCCCGACGGAGCCGTTGGTCGCCTGGGCCGAGCTCGCGGCCGGCGGCGTCACCGTGCACGGGCCCGCGCTGCCGGACGTCTGGACCGACCAGGACCGGCTCCTCGCCCACACGCGTAGCAACCTCGACACCTACTGGCGCGGCTGGGCCGACCGGCTGGCGAGCGGGCCGGCGGAGCTGGTGGACGACGAGACGACGACGTGGTGCGTGCTCGGCGCCACCCGCCTGCACCACCTCCTCGTCACGCGGCGGATGACGGCCAAGTCGCGGGCCGGGCGCTGGGCGCTGGAGGCGTACGACGTCCGCTGGCGCCGCGTGCTGCGCGAGGCGCTGAGGATCCGCGAGGGCGGCCGCGACGAATACCCTGGAGACCCGGCCCTGCGGGGGCGCGACGTCGCGGACCTGACCGCCCACGTCGTGGCGGAGGGTACGGCGACCTGAGGAGGCGACAGTGCCCGAGCAGCGCCCCGATCCCGGTGAGGTCGCGGCATACGCCGACGGCCGCTGGCCGGTCGTGGTGCGCACGCTCGTGCTCCTGGGTGCGCCACCGCGGCACGCCGTCGCGCTCGCCACGGAGGCCGTGGGGCGGCTGTTCCACCGCAGCGCCGACGACCAGTGGCTCGACCTCGACGCCGTCCTCGCCGCCGAGGTCGTCGACGTCTGGGAGGCCGACCGCACCGCGTGGTGGCGCCGTGCGGACCTGCAGGTCGACGAGGACCTGGACGGCACCGGTGTCCCGGAGGCCCTCGTGCTGCTGGATGTGCTGCCGCCGGCCGAGCGGGCGCGTCTGGTCGTGGGAGCCGTCGCCGGGCTGACCTCCGACCAGCTCGACGACGTCCTCGGACCCGCCGTGTCGTCCCCGCTCGTCGGCGCGTGGCGCGACGACCTGGCCCGGGTGGCCGTGGCGATCCCGGTCGGCGACGCCCACCTCGACGAGGCCCGCGGGCTGTCCGACGGCCGGCGCCGGCAGGGCCGGGGCCTGGCGGTCGCAGGCCTCGTGGCCGGGCTGGTCGCCGCCACGGTCGCGGTGACCGTCGCGGTCGGTG
>NZ_JAURVJ010000061.1 GCF_030655615.1 Nocardioides sp. | reverse complement strand
GTGGACCCCCGAGTCCGACTTCTACTCGAGCCACCCCATCAGCCGCTACTGCACCCCGATCAAGCAGGGCGACATCCTCGGTGCCGAGTTCGACGACGCGCGCGGCGTCCCGATCGACGCGATCCTCTTCGGCGGCCGCCGCAAGACGACCGTCCCGCTCGTCTTCGAGGCGCGCGACTGGGCGCACGGCACGTTCCTCGGCGCGACCCTGTCGTCCGAGACGACCGCCGCCGCGGTCGGCGCGACCGGCATCGTGCGCCGCGACCCGATGGCCATGCTGCCGTTCATCGGCTACAACGCCGGCGACTACTTCAGCCACTGGATCAACATCGGCAAGGACAACGACGAGGCCAAGCTGCCGCGGATCTTCTACGTCAACTGGTTCCGCCGCGACGACGAGGGCGGCTTCCTGTGGCCCGGCTTCGGCGAGAACAGCCGCGTCCTCAAGTGGGTCGTCGAGCGCATCGACGGCCAGGCCGCCGCGGTCGAGACCCCCATCGGCCACGTGCCGGCGCCGGGCTCGCTCGACGTCGACGGACTCGACATGACGCCGGAGGCCCTCGAGGCCGCGCTGGCCGTCGACCCCGAGGAGTGGAAGGCCGAGCTCCCGCAGATCCAGGAGTGGTTCGAGAAGTTCGGCGACGACCTGCCGGCCGTCCTCTGGACCGAGCTCGACGGCCTCAAGGCCCGCCTGTCCTGACGACGTCACCCGTCGTACGACGGCCCCTCACCCGTTTGCGGGTGGGGGGCCGTCCTCGTCGGTAGCATCGATCAGGACCGGACCGGCGCCAGGGACAGCGCACCGAGGACGAGAGGGACACGGGACATGACGTACGGCCCTGACGACCGTGCGCTCTTCGCCGATGGCGCCGCGACCCTCTACGACGAGATCGTCATGAACGAGGGCATCGCCGCCGCCGACGCCCGTGTGGCCGAGGGCGGGCCCGACCGGGCGCCCTTCGAGCTGCTCGTCGAGCTCGGCCTCCTCCAGCTCGACAAGACCGTCGACCGCTGGATCCCCGAGGACCCCAACACGGTCCAGTCCCGGGTCGTCTCGCCGCTGAGCCAGCAGGCCGCGCAGCTGCTCGAGGAGTCCTCGCAGTGGGCCCGCGCGTTCGGGTCACTCAGCCAGTCGTGGCGCCGATCCCCGCTCTCGCAGGCACGCGGGCCGTTCACCTACCTCCACCTCGACGCGATCGGGCCGTTCCTGGCCGGCCTCGTCTCCGAGGTCGAGGAGGAGATGCTCACCGCGCAGCCGCAGGCCGGCCGCGACGCCGCGTCACTCGCCGCGGCCGCCCTGCGCGACACGGCGGCGCTCGAGCGCGGCATCTCGATGCGCACCCTCTACCAGCACAGCGCCCGCCGCAGCGCGTTCACGGCCAAGTACGTCGCCGCCGTCTCCGCGCGTGGCGCCGAGGTACGCACGCTGGACGAGTTCTTCAACCGGATGATCGTCGTCGACCGCCGGGTCGCCGTGATCCCCGCCAGCGACGACCTCAAGAGCGCGGTCGCGGTCCGGGAGCCGTCGGTGGTGACCTACCTCGTCGACATCTTCGAGCGCTCGTGGGAGCGCGGCCGTCCGTTCACCAACCGCGAGTCGACCACGCTCAAGGACATCGCCGCCGAGCAGCGCGCGATGACGATCCGGATGCTCATCGAGGGCCACTCCGACCCGGTCAGCGCCAAGCGCCTGGGCGTCAGTCCGCGGACCTACGCCGGCTACGTCGCCGACCTCAAGGCGGAGTACGAGCAGGAGACCCGGTTCCAGCTGGGCTACGCGATGGGCCAGGCCGGGGTCTCCGGCCAGGAGCCCGTCAACGACGACGACGCCTGACCCCCTTGCGGGGGCCGGCGCCGTCGTCGAGGTGCTGGACGCTCAGGGAGCGTCGGGGTCCTGCGTGTCGGACGCGGGGTCCGGGTCGGCCGGCGGGGTGTCGTCGTCCGACACGGTGCCGCGGCACTGGCCGCCGCAACCCCAGCTGGAGTCGCCGGCGTGGGCCGCCGGGGCAGCCAGGCCGATCATGGACGTGGCCACCGCAGTGGCGGCCAGGGTCAGGGAGAGCTTGCGCGCGAGCTTCATGAGTTCCACACCTTCGGGTCTCGGGCCCACGGAATGGCCCGTGATCGTATTGTCGGATGCCAGGTCTGCGTTGTCAGACGTTTGGCAGTGCAGGTTCGTGCATTGCAGCGATGTGCAAAGAGTTGCAGTCCGAGACCTGCGCGTCGGACCGTCGTGTTCCCAGGGTCCCGGCGGCCCAAACCTCGCGAACCACGCGTTTCCAGATTTCTTTCCCGCCCTCTTGGGGCGCACCGCCGGCCCGCCCCCAGCGACAACGCTGGAGGCGGACGTTCCGGCGGCGGAGGCGGAGGGATTTGAACCCTCGATGGGGTTGTAGCCCCAAACCCGCTTAGCAGGCGGGCGCCATAGACCGGACTAGGCGACGCCTCCTCGCTGCCCTGCACTCACGACAGCGGCCTCAGGCTACAAGGCACCCGCGGAACGGGGCCAATCGGTTGCGTCAGGGACGTCCGGCGGCGCGGTCGAGGCGCGTGCGTACGTCGTCGGCGAACCGCTCCCGGTCGACCGCCAGCATCTCGACCGGGATCGACGTGGTCGTCCCGTCGTGGCGGCGCAGGACCAGGCACGGCACGTCGCGGGGGTGGGCGGTGGCCGCCTCGCTGACCTCGTCCCAGCGACCCTCGGCGACGCCCACGCCGCGCACGAACCGGACGCGGTAGCCCGACTCGGTGAGCCGGACGACGTAGGCGCGCGACCGCAGCCAGCTCGCCGTGGCGAGGACGGCCACCAGGCCGACGACGACGGCGACCACGACCAGGTCGGCCGGCCACGACAGCACGAGCGACGCCGCGGTGAAGGCGAAGGCGAGCACGGCCAGCAGCACCAGCCCGAGCCCGACCAGGCGCGCCGCGAACGCCGGAGCGAGGCGGTAGTCGGTGTCGGAGGTCTCGGCCATGGACTCATCCTCTCGCGCGGTTGCCTCCGGGCACGCAGCCGGTCATGCTCGTGAAGTCCGTCACCCCCACGGACGGAAGGGTCACCATGTCATCGCCGAGGTCAACGACGAG
>NZ_JAURVJ010000143.1 GCF_030655615.1 Nocardioides sp. | reverse complement strand
CTGCTGGATCGTGCTCATATTTGTCTCCTCCTGGTCGAGCTCGGCCACGAGGGCGGTGACCAACGCGCGGCCGGAGGCCGTGTCGGCCTCGACCTGGCGCCACCACGACATGAGCTCGGCCGCCGCGGCGCGGCTCGAGCGGCCGGCCAGGTCGGCCACCACCCGGATCCGGGCCAGCGGCATGCCGGCCAGCCGCAGCTGCGCGACCAGACGGGCCCGGTCGAGCTGGTCGGCGGCGTACCACCGGTAGCCCGTCACAGGGTCGACCTCGGCCGGCGGCAGCAGACCCGTCTCGTCGTAGAGCCGCAGGGCCTTGGCGCTCAGGCCGCTGGCCCGGGCGGCGTCGCCGATCGACATCAACCGCATCCGTCCCACGGTGCCTCCCCGTCCTTCTCGTGCCTGTCGGGCCCGTCGGGCCCGTCGGGCCTCGTGACCGGTGAACCGTTCACCGGCTCCCGAGGTTGGAGCCTGCCCCAGGGACAAGGTCAAGCACCCGTCCCGCCGAAAGTCCGCAGGCCCCGACCCGTAACTGTCTGACAACTCTCGTCGTTCACCGTCTGTCCGGCCCGCAGCTCGCGCGGCCCCTGTCGTCGAGGACGTCCTCCATGCCTGTTCGCCCCTCCCGTCGCGCGCGCAGCGTGGCCGTCACCGCCGCCGCGCTGCTCGGTCTCGTGGTCGCCCCGCTCGCCGTCGCCCCCGCGTCCGGCGCCGCCGTCCCGACCGGGTCCGCCACCGCGTCCCTGACGCGGCTCGCGCTGCCCGCTGCCGCGCAGGCACCCACGGCGGCGCCGAGGCTCGCGCCGGGCGCGCTCGCCGTGAGGTTCGACGCCCAGGACCGCACGGTCCGCCGCGGGCAGGCCTTCGTCGCCTCGGGCACGGTGCGGCTCGCGTCGGCCGCCGCCGGTGACGCCGGGACCGCCTCGCGCTTCCGGCTCGCCCTCACCGACCCGACCGGGGCCGTCCTCGCCACCCAGCGGGTGACGACCGACGCCGCCGGTGCCTTCCGTACAGCGGTGCCGGCCGCCGCGACCGGCGCGCTGGGCCGCGGCACCGCCCTCACCCTCGGCCTGCGCGCCCTCGACGCCGAGGCGCTGACCGGCGGTGCCGCACCGACCGCCGACGCCGGTGCGGGCGCCGTACCGGTCGCGGCCCGGGCGGGCGGCCTCGACGTCGCCAACTCGTTCGTCTCCTCGGTCGGCTGGGTCAAGCCAGGCGAGAGCTATCCGTCCTCGATCCGGGTGACCAACCCCGGCGCCACCCCGGTCGTCGGCGCGGTCGTCACCGTGACCGCCCCGACCGGCTCGACCTTCCTCTCGGCCTCGCCGAGCGCAGGCACCCGCAGCCTGGCGCCCGCGCAGGTCACCTGGACGATCCCGACCGTGCCGGCGGCCAACGCGACGACCGGTGCGCCCGGCACCGCGACCCTCGTGCTCGAGAGCCGCGCCGCCCTCGCCTCGGCGCTGCCCACCATCGTCTGGCGCGACCTGTCGACGACCGCCGTCCTCGCGGCCGGCGGGCAGAGCAGCACCGCCGTCGCCCACGGGCCCAAGGTCATCCCGCCCAGCGAGGTCTACGATACCGCGCGCTACGGCGACCGGCCGTTCCCGATCATCCCCGTGCAGTACACCGACCGTGACTACCTCCCGACGCACAGCGGCGAGGACCTGGCCGAGAAGATCAACTCCCCCGCGGTCGCCGGCTCGACGTTCAACCTCTACCAGGAGATGTCGATCGGCCAGCTGTTCCCCAACGGCACCGTGCCGTCCGCCGGCATCGCCACCAAGGACTTCACCTACGCCCCCGGCTTCGACTTCGCCCACCTGCAGGTCCCGCCCAACACCTGCACCGGCGCCACCCTCGCCGACCTGCCCGTCGACGTGACCGGCACGCCGCTCTACCCAGAGCGGATCACCAACGGCGTCTACAACCTGCCCGGCCAGACGCAGTTCTACGGCGCCGACTCCAACGGCTCCGCCGTGCTCGGCTCGCTGGTCGGCGTCGGCGCGCTCCAGAACATCGACTCCGGCTGCGGCCCGACCGGCAAGCTCGTGCGAGACGCGGCGGCGCTGGCCGACCCGGAGATCGACTACTCCGACTACGACACCGACAAGGACGGCGTCGTCGACTTCTTCATGGTCGTCTACGCCGGCTGCGGCGGCAACGGCGCCAGCCAGCTGGGCGCCTGCACCTCGGCCCAGTCCGACCTGCTGCCCTACGACAACATCTGGCCGCACTCGTCCTCGCTCGAGGGCGCCTACACCGACGCGGTCACGGGCCTGCCCGGCTTCACCACCGACGACCAGCTCAAGGACCTCGAGGGCCACCCGCTCTGGTACACCGACACGAGCTACTCGGCCAAGACCACCACCGACACCGGCGACGCGCTCAAGGTGTTCGTCCGCGTCGGCCCCTACAACGTCAACCCCGAGACCGCCATCGACAAGGCCTCGGTCATCAGCCACGAGTACGGCCACTCGCTCGGTCTCCCCGACTTCTACTCCACCGGCAGCCGGGAGACCTACGGCGACTGGAACCTGATGGCGACCGACAAGTCGCAGAACATGGACGCCTTCTCCCGCCAGGAGCTCGGCTGGGTGGTGCCGCAGGTGCTGAAGCCCGGGGCGACCAGGACCGTCACCGGCTGGAAGAGCTCCAAGCTCGACATCGGTGCCATCGCCTGGCAGCGGCCCGACGGGACGCCCTACACCCTGACCAACGGCGCCGACGGCATCGTGCACAACTCCGAGATGTACGTCGCCAAGCTGCCCGGTCGCACCCTGCTCGACGACTCGGCGTTCGACGCCGGCGGCACCAACGGCGTCGCGGCGTCGAAGTCCCACCTGTGGTGGTCGGGCTCGGGCAACGACTTCGGCTGCGCGCCGACCGGGGGCCACAACTTCGACCTGAGCGTCCCCGCGCTGCGCACGCTCCCCGCCGGCACGCCGGTCGAGCTGCGCTTCAAGTCGCGCTGGGACATCGAGTGGGACTTCGACTACGGCTACGTGCTGACCACGACCAACGGCGGGTCCACCTACACCTCGAACCCGTCGACGGAGGGCTACACGACCTCCAACACCGACCTGCTGGCGGGCAACCCCAACCAGGTCGGCTGCCAGGCCACCTACGACAACGGCATCACCGGGACCAGCGGGTCCTACGACGCCGGCACCGAGGCGGTCGACCGCAAGCTCGGCAACACCCCGGCCCCGGTGTTCCTCCCCGACAGCTATGACATCAGCGAGCTGGCCGGCGCCGCCAACGGTGCGCTGCGCCTCAGCTACTCGACCGACCCCGGGGCGGCCCGTCCCGGCTGGTTCATCGACGACCTCGAGGTCGTCGCCAACCCCGGCGCCGCGGGCGAGAAGGTGCTCTGGACGAGCGACTTCGAGAGCACCGGCGGACCGAGCGACCCCGCCGTCTTCAACGGCGGATGCCGCGAGGACCTGACCGTCGCCTCGTCGTGCACCCAGGGCTGGAAGTACCTCCAGGCCGGGGCCGCCTCGGTCCAGGACCACGCCTACTACCTCGAGATGCGCGACCGCTCGGGCTTCGACTTCGACGGCCACGGCGAGATCGACCGCGACCCGATCGGGTTCCAGGCCGGCCTCTACCTCTCCTACACCGACGAGGCCCACGGCTACGGCAACGCCGGCACCGACGACCCCCCGGCCCAGTCGCCGCTCGACTCGGTGCCGACCGTCGGCTCCGCCACGCCCGACCTCGACGACGCGGCGTACAACGCGACGACGGCCCGCTCGACCTTCACCGACGCCAAGGCGACGCCGCACGTCGACAACTACAGCGACCCGAGCACGACCTCGGGCAACTGGGAGTTCGCCTACGACTGCCTCGGCTTCAAGGTCGACTCGATGAGCGGCGACGACGCCGCCCCCGCGAGCAACCTGACCGGTGACGTCACCTTCACCACCGGCACCGGCTGCGGGACGTTCAACTACGGCTACGAGCCCGAGCCCGTCGTCCCCAACACCGCACCGACCGCAGCGGCCGGGGCCACCCCGACGGTGGCCCCCACGGGCCAGCAGGTCGCGTTCTCGGCGGTCGGCTCCACCGACGCCGAGACACCCGGCACGCTCGACTTCAGCTGGGACTTCGACGGCGACGGCACCAAGGACGCCGCGACCGCCACGGCGTCCCACGCCTACACCGCTGCCGGCACCTACACGGCGACCGTGACCGTCACCGACCCGCAGGGGCTGAGCGACACCGCGTCGACCGTGGTGACGGTGACCGGTGGCGGCGGGGGCGGCGACACGACGCGCCCGACGATCCGCACCACCGTCAGCCCGACGCCGGTGGTGGTCAAGCGCGGCGCGGTGCTCTCGGCCGTGGGGTCCTCCGACGACGTCACCGCCGCCGGCAACCTGCGCTACACCTGGGACCGCCGCAACGGTGGCTCGACCGTCGACGCCACCGGCCCGATGTTGCGGCTCTTCTACAAGAACCCCGGCGTGCGCAGGATCGGCCTGACCGTGACCGACGAGGCCGGCAACGTGGCACGCCGGACGGTCACCGTCCGGGTCTACCGCTACGCCGGGTGCGGCACCGGCCAGGTCCGCAAGGTCGGCGACTTCACGGTCAGGCGCGCCCGGGCGGCCACCGGTGGCTCCTACTGCGCCGCGACCCGGACCACCCGCGGTCGCGACGCGCTGGGCATCACCTTCCGGGGCACCCAGGTCCAGGTCGTGCGTGGCCTCGCCCGCAAGGGCGGCACCGCGGTGGTCTACCTCGACGGGAAGCGGCTGCGCACCATCAGCTTCAAGGGCCGGGGCCCGCTGACCTTCGGGCACCGGGTCGTGATCGGCGGGATCACCCCGGGCAAGCACCGGCTCGAGGTCCGGCGCGTGCGCGGCCAGGCCTACGTCGAGGGCTTCCTCTTCTCGTGACGTGACGGACGAGGCCGGGCTCGCTAGCCAGCGAGCTCGGCCTCGGCCTTGACCCGCGCCAGCGTGTCCTGCATCCCGCGCTCCAGGCGGCGGGTGAAGGACGGCACGCCGCCGAGCGCGACCTTGGTCAGGCCGAGCGAGAGCGGCGAGATGCCCTCCGGCAGCTCGCGGCGCTGGGTGACGGTGGTGCCGCCCGTGGCGTTCTCGGTGAGGGCGAAGGACCAGATCGTCCGGTTCTCGCGCACGCGGAAGGCGAAGTCGCGGTGCGGCTCGAAGCGGACGACCTTGGCGGCCGTCGGCCAGAACAGCAGGCCCTGTCGGTTGAGGTTGCTGAACGTGGCGCCCTGCCGGACGACGCCGCCCTTGACCCTGGTGCGCACGACCTGCGGGCTCCACGAGGCCATCCGGGGCACGTCGGTCACCAGCGCCCAGACCTGGGCGGGCGGTGCGTCGATGTCGATGCTCGCCTCGAGCTCTTCGTGCTGCTGGGTGTCGGCCATGGGCCGGACCCTACTGAACGCCGTTCAACAGTGTCACCGTGACGACCACCACGCGCGCAGGGCAGCGGTGGCCGCGGCCTCGTCGAGCGGACCCTGGTCGAGCCGCACCTCGAGCAGGTGCCGGTAGGCCTCGCCGACCTCGCGCCCCGGACCGATGCCGAGGATCTCCATGATCTGGTTGCCGTCGAGGTCGGGCCGGATCGAGGCGAGCTCCTCCTCCTCGGACAACCGCGCGATCCGCTCCTCGAGCTCGTCGTAGGTGCGCCGGAGGCGGTCGGCCTTGCGCTGGTTGCGCGTGGTGCAGTCGGCGCGGGTGAGGACGTGGAGGCGGCCGAGCTGGTCGCCGGCGTCGCGCACGTAGCGGCGTACGGCGGAGTCGGTCCACTCCCCCGACCCGTAGCCGTGGAAGCGCAGGTGCAGCTCGACCAGCTT
>NZ_JAURVJ010000034.1 GCF_030655615.1 Nocardioides sp. | reverse complement strand
CGACGGCGAGCCGAGCTTGCGAGGCCTCGCCGTTGCGCGCCGGGAAGCAGACCGCGAGAGGCTCGGGGTCAAGGATCGCGCAGCGACCGCGAAGCGGCGCCGAAGGCGTCCTTGACGCCGAGACGCGGTCTGCTACGCGCGCGGCCACCCGACCCGGACCACGTGTGACCCCACGAAGCAGACATGGCTTCGAGGCTCGCTGCGCTCGCACCTCAGCCGACGGGCGACGTGGAGCGCCTAGACCTTGCCGGCCGACACCTTGACTCCGCGCTCGCTGGAGTCGGTGAGCCGGACCTCCTCGGCGGCCTGGGCCTCGAGCTCCTCGCGTCGCGACCGCTCGGCGGCAGCGTCGAGCTCGCCGGGGGCGGAGACGAGGTCGGTGGCGCCGCGACGGAGGCGGGCCAGGGCGATGCGCCCGAAGATCTGCTGCTCGGTGGCGGTGCGCTCGGAGCGGCCGCGGCCGAGGAACGAGACGAACCAGTGCATGACGGCGGTGATGCGGTTCTTGAAGCCGGTGATGTAGACGAGGTGGACGGCGAGCCACATCAGCCAGGCGATGAAGCCGGTCAGGCGCAGCTTGCCGACCGTGGCGACGGCGTTGAAGCGGCTGATGGTGGCCATCGAGCCCTTGTCGAAGTACTTGAACGCCTCCTGGGCGGGCTTGCCCTTGAGGCGGCCGTCGATCTCCTTGGCGGCGTACTTGGCGCCCTGGATCGCGACCTGCGCGACGCCGGGGAGGTGGTCGAGGGCGATCATGTCGCCGACGACGAAGACCTCGGGGTAGCCGGGGAGCGTGAGGTCGGGGTTGACGCCGATCCGGCCGGCGCGGTCGAGCGGGGCGCCGGTCTGGTCGGCGAGGGTCTTGGACAGCGGCGAGGCCTGGACGCCGGCGGCCCACACCTTGGTGACGGCGTTGACGCGCTCCTCGCTGCCGTTCTTGAACTTGACGGTCAGGCCGCGCTCGTCGACGTCGGTGACCATCGCGCCGAGCATGACCTCGACGCCGAGCTTCTCGAGGCGCTCCTTGGTCCACTGGCCGAGCTTCTGCCCGAAGGGCGGCAGCACCTGGGGTGCGGCGTCGATGAGGACGACGCGGGCCTCGCGGGTCTCGATCGCGTGGAAGTCGCGCTTGAGCGTGCGGTGGGCCAGCTCGGCG
This sequence comes from Nocardioides sp., assembly GCF_030655615.1. Lineage (GTDB taxonomy): Bacteria > Actinomycetota > Actinomycetes > Propionibacteriales > Nocardioidaceae > Nocardioides. The sequence goes on along the minus strand of NZ_JAURVJ010000034.1, from coordinate 3,912 downwards.
ATCTGGCCGGCCATCTCGACGCCGGTGGGGCCGGCGCCGACGACCACGAAGGTCAGGAGGTGGTCGACGTTGTCGCCGCGGGTGGCGCCGAGCTCGGCCATCTCGAAGGCGCCGAAGATCCGGCCGCGCAGCTCGAGGGCGTCGTCGATGCTCTTCATGCCGGGGGCGAACTCGGAGAAGTGGTCGTTGCCGAAGTAGGACTGACCGGCACCGGCGCCGACGATCAGCGAGTCGTAGTGGTTGACCGTCTCGCGGCCGAGCACGTGGGAGGTGACCGTGCGCTTGGCCAGGTCGATGGCGGTGACCTCGCCCAGGAGCACGCGGGCGTTCTTCTGGCCGGACAGCACCTCACGCGTGGGCGGGGCGATCTCGCCCTCGGAGAGGATGCCGGTCGCGACCTGGTAGAGCAGCGGCTGGAAGAGGTGGTGGGTGGTCTTGGCCACCATCGTGACGTCGACGTCGGCGCGCTTGAGCGCCTTGGTGCCGAACAACCCGCCGAAGCCGGACCCGATCACCACGACCTGGTGGCGCGTCGACGCGTTGCCCGCGGTGTCGCGGCTGTTCTTGCTGGTGTCGGGGTTGGTCGACATCGGGCGCTCCATCTTTCGTGCGGACTGCCTGTCGGTACCCATTCTCCCGCGTCCCGCCGTAGGACGGCCAACCCACGGGCGCGTCTCGTGCGTCACAGCGCGGATTTTGCGACAATCTTCAATCGTTCGTGTTTCGCCCGGGCTCGGTCGGGTAGGCGAGCCGGGATCGGCCCTCACCGGGTCCCTCCCTCCCACGCCTCGTTCGACCCGACCGCAACTCGCCCGACCGTCCGGAGACAGCTCGTGCCGCTCAACAGGCCCGCCCTCTCGCTGGGTGCTGGTCCGCGTGGCGTCCAGGACGCCCGCCGCTGGGTGGTCGGCACCTTCCGCGACATCGGGCGCGACGACCTCGTCGAGTGCGCCGAGATGGCGGTCTCCGAGGTCGTGACCAACGCGCTGCTCCACGGCTCGCCGCCGATCCAGGTCCGGGTCCGCGGCACCCGCGAGCACCCGCGCGTCGAGGTGAGCGACGGGTCGCAGGACGCGCCCTCGCTGCCGTCCGCGCCGCCCGACCTCGACTCGATCGACGACTTCGACCTCGACGGGCTCGACGACATGCTGCTGACCTTCGGGCGCGGCCTGAGCATCGTCGCCCGGGCCTCCGACGCCTGGGGCGCCGAGATCGAGGACGAGGGCAAGACGGTGTGGTTCACCCCCGCGTCGTCCTTCTCCGAGGACTCCGGCGCCGAGGGCGTCATCACCGGCACCCCGGTCCTCGACACCACCGGCGAGCAGCCGGTCGACCCCACCAAGTTCCGGCTGGTGGGCGTCCCGGTGCGCGACTACGTCTCGTTCCACAACCACTTCCGCGAGCTGCGCCGCGAGGTGCGGCTGCTGGCGATGGCCAACGAGGCCGACTACCCGCTCGCCCGCGACCTGGCCGAGGTGTTCCACCAGCTCGGCCGCCCGCTGACCCTCGGCTCGGTGCGCGACGAGATCGACCGCGCCCAGGAGGCCGGCGAGCACTCGGCCGACCTCGAGGTGCTGATGGGCCGTGAGGAGGCCCGCGGGATCGCCCGCTTCATCGAGCTGCTCGCCCTCACCGACGCCTTCGCCCGCGAGGAGAAGATGCTCGCGCTCGCCCGCACCCCGCGCCAGGTCGACTTCCAGACGTGGTTCCTCAGCGAGCTGGTCCACCAGGCCGAGGGCGAGGCGCCCCGGGCCTGGGTCGACAACGACGACAGCAACGGCAACACCGCGCGCCGCTCCAGCGTGTCGTGACGGCGCGCCCGACGCTCGGGCTCTGCCTGTGCGTGGCGGCAGGGGGCGCGGTCGGCGCCGTGCTGCGCCTCGGCGCCGGCGAGTGGGTCCCCGACGGGAGCGGCTTCCCGTGGACCACCTTCGCGATCAACGTCTCCGGCTCGCTGCTGCTGGCCCTCCTCCCCGCCCTCGCCGCCGTACGCCGGTCACCGGCCTGGGCGGCCGCCCTCGGCCCCGGCGTGCTGGGCGGCTACACGACGCTCTCGGCCTGTGCCGAGCAGGGCCGGGCGCTGCTGGCGGACGGCGACACCGCCCTCGGGGCGGCGTACCTCGTCGGGACGCTGGGCGCCAGCTGGGTCGCGGTGCTCCTCGCCACCACCCTCACCCGCCGCCGCGTGCCCGCGGAGGAACCCCGGTGACCGTCCTGCTCGTCGCGCTGGGCGCGGCCGTCGGGGCGCCGCTGCGGTTCCTGGTCGCGAGCCGCCTCGACGACCGGCTCCGCGCCGTCGCGCTCGGCACTCTCGCGGTCAACGTCGCCGGGTCGTTCGTGCTCGGCGCCCTGTCCGGCGCGGCCGTCGACGGCGCCGCGCTGGCCCTGCTGGGCACCGGCTTCTGCGGCGGGCTGACGACCTACTCCGCCTTCGCGGTGCAGACGGCCGAGCGGGGTCGGTGGGGTCCGGCGTACGCCGCCGTCACCGTCCTCGGCTCGCTGGCCGCCTGCGCCCTCGGCTTCTGGGTCGCCCGCTAGTCGCCTAGGCGTAGCCGAGGTCGTGCAGCCGGTCGTCGTCGATCCCGAAGTGGTGGGCGACCTCGTGGACGACGGTGATCCGGACCTCCTCCTCGAGCTGGGCCGCGTCGTCGCAGTAGTCGAGCAGCGGGTTGCGGAAGACGAAGATCCGGTCGGGGAGCACGCCTCCGTACATGTCGTTGCGCTCGGTCAGCGAGACGCCGTCGTAGAGGCCGAGCAGGTCGTCGGGCTCGTCCTCGGGCGGCTCGTCCTCGACCAGCACGACGACGTTGCGCACCAGAGAGGCGAGCTCGTCGGGGATCTGGTCGAGGGCCCGGTCGACCAGGGCCTCGAAGGCGTGGCGCTCCATGTCCATCGGCACGACGCCATCATCGCGGTCGCGGCAAAACGCAGGAACGCTCCAGGTGGACCTGGAGCGTTCCTCTTCTGCGACCCCGACGGGACTCGAACCCGCGGCCTCCGCCGTGACAGGGCGGCGCGCTAACCAACTGCGCTACGGGGCCTTGATGGACGTGCTGGACGTGCTTGGTGGAGCGGTGGGAACTCTAACGCACGCCTTCCGCGAGCACCCAATCGGTTGCCTGTCGGGCGCTGGCGGGGTGGGGATGGCGTACCCCCAACGGGATTCGAACCCGTGCTACCGCCGTGAAAGGGCGGGGTCCTGGGCCGCTAGACGATGGGGGCCGGACTGCCGGACCATCGTAGTGGGAGGGCTCGACGGCCCTCACACGAGTTCGGGGTTCGCAGGTAGGTTGCCCTTCATGATCCAGCTGACCAAGGGCACCAACGCACCGTTGCAGGCGACGCAGGTGACGGTGACGGTCGACATCAACGCCACCGCCGACCTCTCGGCCCTCCTGCTCGCCGCTGGCGGCAAGGTGCGCACCGAGGACGACTTCGTCTTCTACAACGCCCCCCACGGCCCCGGTGTGCAGTGCAAGCCCCCGGCCGGCGGCACCGGCTGGCAGGTGATGGTCGACCTCGCGGCCGTGCCCGCCGACGTCGAGATCGTCCGCCTCGTGACCTCGCTCGACGACGGCGGCAAGACCTTTGGTCAGGTCGGGCAGCCGGTCGCCAAGGTGAGCGACGGGTCCGGCACCCCGCTCGTGGAGTTCGCGATGACCGACCTGTCGTCCGAGGTCATCGTCATGCCGATCGAGATCTACCGTCGCCAGGGCGCGTGGAAGGTCCGCGCGGTCGGCCAGGGCTACGCCGGCGGCCTCGCCGCGCTGCTCAAGGACCACGGCATCGACGCCACCGACGAGCCCACACCGGGCGCGAGCACCCCCGCGCCGCCGCGATGGCCTCGGCGCTCGCCGTGAAGGATTGCAGCGCCGAAGCCCTCGGCGCATCCGAGGACGCCCTGAGATCCAG
>NZ_JAURVJ010000030.1 GCF_030655615.1 Nocardioides sp. | reverse complement strand
GGTGCGGGTCTGCTCGCGCCCGCGGCCCCGGCCGCCTCGCCGGCCGCCTCGCAGGCCCGCCCCGAGCCCGACACCACCGCCCGCCTGACCGAGGCCGGCACCGGCCTGCGGTCCGTCGACGTGCGCCTCACCGCGTTGGAGCAGACCGTCGAGGCCGAGCCGTTCGCGATGGTCGGCGTCACCTGGGTCGGTACGCCGCGCACCGTCCGCGTCCGGACCCGCACCGACGGCGCCTGGTCGGGTTGGCGGGCGCTGGAGGTGCTGCGCGACGGACCCGACGAGACCACCGGCACCACCGGCACCACCGGCACCATCGGCACCGACCTCGCGTGGGTCGGCCGGGCCGACGCCGTGCGCGTCGACGTGTCCGGGGCGCGCCCGGACGGCCTCACGCTGGTCCTCCTCGACCCCACGGGTACGCCGACCGACCGCGCCGCGGCCCGCCTGACGACCCCCGCCGCCCAGCGGCCGCGCCCCGGCCGGCTTAAACCGCGCCTGCGCAGCCGCGCCTCGTGGGGCGCGGACCGGTCCTGGCGCAACGGCCGGCCGTCGTACAACCGCACGATCCAGCAGGTCCACGTGCACCACACGGTCAACAGCAACGACTACGCGCCAGGCGACGTGCCGGGCCTGCTGCGCGGCATCTACCGCTACCACACGGCCAACCTGGGCTGGTCCGACATCGGTTACAACTTCCTCGTCGACCGGTTCGGCCGCACCTGGGTCGGCCGCGCGGGCGGCGCCAAGCGGGCCGTGCAGGGCGCGCACACCCTCGGCTTCAACAGCACCTCGACCGGTGTCGCGGTCATCGGCAGCTTCGAGACCACCCGCCCCAGCAGTCGCGTGATCGGCGCCATCGCGCGCCTCGCCGCCTGGAAGCTCGGCCGCCACCACCGCAACCCCGCCGGCCGCGTGCGCGTGTGGTCGCACGGCTCCGACCGCTACCCGGCCGGCCGCAAGGTCACGCTGCCCGCGATCGACGGCCACCGCGACACCAACGAGACGGCGTGCCCCGGCGCCCGGCTCTACGAGCGGCTGCCCGACGTACGCCGCCGCGCGGCCCGCCTCCTCCGCCGCTACTGACTGGCCCGTCTGACCACTCGATCCAACCGATCGGACCAGTACCTCCGCCGCCCACCTGGGTACAGGAGCGGCGTGCCCCCCACACGTCCCTCCCGCCCTGCCCCGGCGCGGACCACGCTGGCGATCGTCCTCGCCGTCGTCGCGCTCCTCGCCGGCAGCGGCCTCGCCCTGCCGGCCCCCGCCTCGGCGGAGGCCCGGATCTGCACCGGCTACTCCGGCTGCGCGGCGGGCGGCTACTCCGACCACGGCTACGCCGGCCAGTCGCAGACCTACTGGTGGCACATGGCTCTCGGCCACAACTGCACGGCGTACGCCGCCTACCGGATGGTCCGCAGCGGGATGGCCAACGCCCGCCCCTGGACCGGCGAGGGCGACGCCCACCGGTGGGGCCACGAGATGGCCGGCATCACCGACGGCACGCCGCGGGTCGGCGCCGTCGCCTGGTGGGACTCGTTCGCCGGCGGGCACGGCCGGCTCGGCCACGTCGCCTACGTCGAGCAGGTCGTCTCGCCCGACGTCATCGTCATCTCCCAGGACGTCTACCGCGGCGACTTCAGCTGGACCCGCCTCACCCGCGGCGCCGGCGGCTGGCCGAGCGGGTTCATCCACTTCAACGACGAGCGCCTGCACGTGCGAGCGCGTCCCCGCGTCGTCGGCCGCGCCCGCGTCGACCAGCGACTGCGCGTGACACCGGGCCGGTGGGACCGCGCGGTCGACGTCGACTACCAGTGGCTCGCCGGCGGCCGCGCCATCCGCGGCGCCAGGCGGGCAACCTTCACCCCCGGCCCGCACCACGTCCGCGCCCGGCTGCGGGTCCGGGTCACCGCCCGCAGCAGCGGCTTCGCACCGGTCGTCGTCACCACGGGGTCGACGGCCCCGGTCGGCCGCGGCGTCCTCCGCCTCCGACAGAAGGCGCGCACGACGGGCGCCGCCCGGGTCGGCGAGGTCGTGCGCCTCCGCCTACCACGTACGACACCCCGCGCCGGTCGCACCCACGTGCGGTGGCTCCTCGACGGGCGGCGCGTGCGCGGCGCCCACGGGACCCGGGTCCGGCTCGCTCCCGACGCCGTCGGTCGCCGGCTCTCGGCCCAGGTCACGGCCAGTCGCCCGGGCTACGAGACCCGCCGGTCCACCGTGCCCGTCGGGCGGGTGCGAGCCGGCCGGATCGAGGTCCGCACCGCCTTTCGCGTCGCCGGCCGCCCCGAGGTCGGCCAGGAGCTGCGCGCGGTGGCCGGCCGCTACACGCCGGCCGACGCCCGCCTCGCCTACGTGTGGTTCCGCGACGGGGAGGCGATGCCCGACGCGCGCGGCGTCACCTACGTCGTGCGGCCCGAGGACGCCGGGCACGTCGTCGCCGTGGTCGTCGGCATCACCCGGCGGGGCTACACCGGCCGGGTCACCGGTGCCGTCGCCGGACTGGTCGCCGGGGCTGTGCCGACGACCGCAACCGTCCCGACGCCCTAGGCTGACGGGGTGCCGGCGACCCTCACCGCGATCCACCGCTACCCCGTGAAGTCGTTCCGCGGCGAGTCGCTCGAGACCGCCGAGGTCGAGGCCCAGGGCCTCGCCGGCGACCGGCGCTGGATGCTCGTCGACGCCTCCGGGACGACGGTCACGGCGCGCGAGGTCAACCGCCTCGTGCTGGTGCGGCCCGAGATCACCACGACCGGGCTGCGCATCACCGCGCCCGGCGGGCAGGTGCTCGACGTCGAGGCTCCCGACCCCACCGAGCAGGTGCCGGTGTCGGTCTTCTCGTCGTCGTTCACGGCGGCGCCGGCCGGGCCCGCCGCCGACGCGTGGCTCAGCCGGGAGCTCGGGGTCGACGTACGCCTGGTGCTCCTCGACGACCCGCAGCGGCGTCCGACGAGCCCCGGCTACGGCAGGACCGGCGACCGGGTGTCGCTGGCCGACGGCTACCCGCTCCTGCTGGCGACCGAGGAGTCGCTCGCGGCGCTCAACGACGAGGTCCTGGCGGCCGCGCCGACCGGGCGGGAGCCGCTGCCGATGGCGCGGTTCCGGCCCAACGTCGTGGTCCGCGGCGTGGCGCCGTGGGCCGAGGACGACTGGCGCGTGCTCCGCATCGGCGAGGCCATCTTCCGCGCGGTCAAGGGGTGCGCGCGCTGCGTGCTGACCACGATCGACCCCGACACCGCCGTCCGCGAGAAGGAGCCGGTGGCCTCGCTGGCACGGCTGCGTCGCTGGGACGGCAAGACCTGGTTCGGCGTCAACCTGGTGCCCGACACCCCCGGGGCGACCATCCGCGTCGGCGACGAGGTCGAGGTGCTCGAGGCGGTCGAGCCGGGCGAGGGACCGCTCCGGAAACCGGTGGCGACCGCTCACTAGGGTTGAGGGCATGACCCATGTCCTGTCAGCCGTCGCCTGGCCCTACGCCAACGGCCCGCGCCACATCGGCCACGTGGCCGGGTTCGGCGTGCCCTCCGACGTCTTCAGCCGCTACTCCCGGATGGCCGGACACGACGTGCTGATGGTCTCGGGATCCGACGAGCACGGCACCCCGATCCTGATCGCCGCCGACGAGGCCGGCGTCACCCCGCAGCAGCTCGCCGACACCAACCACCGCATCATCGCCGAGGACCTCGTCGCGCTCGGCTGCACCTACGACCTCTACACCCGTACGACGACGCGCAACCACCACGCGGTCGTGCAGGAGCTCTTCCGTGGGGTCTGGGACAACGGCTACTTCGTCGAGCAGACGACCAAGGGCGCGATCTCCCCGTCGACCGGGCGGACCCTGCCCGACCGCTACATCGAGGGCACCTGCCCCATCTGCGGCACCCCGGGCGCGCGCGGCGACCAGTGCGACACCTGCGGCAACCAGCTCGACCCGGCTGACCTGATCGACCCGGTGTCGAAGATCAACGGCGAGACGCCGGAGTTCGTCGAGACCCAGCACCTCTTCCTCGACCTGCCGGCCCTGGCCGACGCGCTCAAGGTGTGGCTCGACGACCGCGAGGCCACCGGCCTGTGGCGCCCCAACGTCATCCGCTTCAGCCAGAACATCCTCAAGGAGATCCGCCCGCGCGCGATGACCCGCGACATCGACTGGGGCATCGCCGTCCCGCTCGACGGGTGGCGCGACGACCCGACCAAGAAGCTCTACGTCTGGTTCGACGCGGTCGTCGGCTACCTCTCGGCGTCGGTCGAGTGGGCGCGCCGCTCGGGCGACGACGACGCCTGGCGCCAGTGGTGGAACCCGTCGACAGGCTCAGGGACCGACCAGGCGTCCTACTACTTCATGGGCAAGGACAACATCACCTTCCACAGCCAGATCTGGCCGGCCGAGCTGCTGGCCTACTCCGGCCTCGGCGCGAAGGGCGGCAAGCCGCAGGAGCTCGGCGTCCTCAACCTGCCCACCGAGGTGGTGAGCTCGGAGTTCCTGACGATGGAGGGCAAGAAGTTCTCGTCGTCGAAGAAGATCGTCATCTACGTCCGCGACCTGCTCAGTCGCTACCAGCCCGACGCGTTCCGCTACTTCGTGGCCGCGGCCGGACCCGAGAACCAGGACAGCGACTTCACCTGGGCCGAGTTCGTCCGGCGCACCAACGACGAGCTCGTCGCCGGCTGGGGCAACCTGGTCAACCGCACGGCCACGCTGATCGCCAAGAACTTCGGCGAGATCCCGCCCGCAGGCCTGCTCACCGAGGACGACGAGCGCGTGCTGGCCGTGACGGCGCAGGCGTTCGGCGTCGTCGGCGACCTGATCGCGCGGCACCGGCAGAAGCAGGCCATCGGCGAGGCGATGCGTGCCGTCGCCGAGGTCAACAAGTACGTCTCCGACTCCGAGCCCTGGAAGCTCAAGGGCGACGAACAGCGCGAGCGCCTCGGCACCGTCCTGCACGTCGTCGCCCAGTGCGTCGCCGACCTCAACCTGGTGCTGTCGCCGTTCCTGCCGTTCTCGGCCAACGCGGTCGACGCGACGTTCGGCGGGCCCGGCGACATCGCCCCGATGCCGCGCATCGACGAGGTCGACGACCTCGACGGCGGCGCCGGCTACCCGATCATCACCGGCGACTACACCGGCGTGCCCGCCTGGGAGCGCCGGCCGATCGTGCCCGGCACCCCGGTCGAGAAGCCGACGCCGATCTTCACCAAGCTCGACGTCGCCGTCGTCGACGAGGAGCTGGCCCGTCTGGCGGGCGAGTGAGCGACCACGCACAGCTACTGAGGAAAGTCGCGTCGAGTCCGTGCACCCGCGCCTGGCGATGTTGCCACGGACGGACTTTCCTCAGTAGTTCTGCGAGCAGAGGCAACGCGCGTCCGGTCAGCTGACGTCGTACTCCTCGACCGAGGCGCCGAGGATCGCGTCCTGCTGGTCGTCGGACGGGCCGGAGCCGCGGAAGGTCTCGAGCTCGGGGCGCGAGTCCCAGCGCTCGTAGACGTTGATCCTGCCCTCGTCGAGCAGGTCGGCCGAGAGCGCGAAGTCGAGGCAGCCCGCCGCCTCCCGGGCCAGCCGCACCACCTGCTCGCAGTCGGCGAGGTAGGCGGCCCGCCCGGCGGGGTCCACGGTCAGGTGTCCGGCGACGATGATCATGCTGCTCAGACCGGTCGCGGCCGGCCGACTCATCGGCGTACGGTGCGCGCATGAGCCTCACGTTCCTGCTCACCAGCCTGGTCATCGTCGCCACGCCCGGCACCGGCGCGCTCTACACGCTGGCCGCTGGCCTGACGCGTGGCGCCCGCGCGAGCGTGCTGGCGGCGTTCGCCTGCACCGTCGGCACCGTGCCGCACCTCGTCGCGGCGATCACCGGGCTCGCGGCCGTCCTCCACGCCAGCGGCGTCGCCTTCGCCGTCATCAAGTACGCCGGCGTGGCCTACCTGCTCTGGATGGCCTGGTCGACGTGGCGCGACACCGACGCGCTGACGGTCGACGAGGGCGAGCGGCCCGCGGTGAGCCGGCGCAAGGTGCTGGCCGAGGGCGTGACCCTCAACCTGCTCAACCCCAAGGTGACCATCTTCTTCTTCGCGTTCCTGCCCCAGTTCGTGCCGGCCGGCTCGCCCGGCGCCCTGCCGCGGATGCTGCTGCTCAGCGCGGTCTTCATGGCCATGACGTTCGTCGTGTTCGCGGCGTACGGCGTCGGCGCGGCCGCCGTGCGCGACAAGGTGCTGGCCCGTCCGCGGCTGGTCGCCCGGATCCGCAAGGCCTTCGCCGCGACGTTCGCGGCGCTTGGTGCGAGGCTCGCGTTCGAGAGCCGTTAGGTTCCGCCCATGACCGGTGAGATGTACCTGCCCGCCTTCTTCGTCAAGCAGAAGTTCGCGATGACGACCAACCGCTACGAGGTCTGGGCCGCCAACCCGGACGGGTCCTTCGGCGACCTGATGGCCGTGGCCCAGCAGAAGCGGCTGGCGTTCAAGGAGGAGGTGACCTTCTACAGCGACGAGTCCCAGTCGCGTGCGGTGTTCAGCTTCAAGGCCCGCAAGAAGATCGACCTCAACGCCGGCTACGACGTCTTCGACGAGAACCGGCAGACCCTCGGCTTCTTCCGCAAGGACTTCGGCAAGAGCCTCCTCCGCTCGACCTTCCACCTGGAGGGCCCCGGCTACCAGGGTGTCGGACAGGAGCGCAGCCAGGCCGTCGCGGTCGTGCGTCGGTTCATGGACATCCCGTTCCTGCCGATCCACTTCGACTTCACCGGACCCGGCGGCGGCACGATCCTCCAGGTCGAGCGGCAGTCCAGCGTGCGCGACAAGTACACCGTCACCGTGCCCGAGCGGGCCGTCGACTTCCGGGTCGCTGCGGCCGTGGCGGTCGGGCTCGACGCGCTCATGCAGCGCTGAGGCTGGCGAGAGCAGTGCTCTTTCCCGACGCTCGCGCCGCGGTCGAGGCCGCGGCGGGGGACACCCCCGTCCACACCGCGGGGTACGACGTCCCGGCGGCTCGCGCCGCCGCTCGCGCGCTCGCCGCGACCCTGCCCCGCGAGGACGTCGCCGACGTGGTCGACGTCGAGGCCGGCGGCGTGCCGTGCCGTCTCTTCCGTCCGGCCGACGCCGCACCCGGGGTCGTGGTGCACGTCCACGGCGGCGGCTTCGTCTTCCACGACGTCGAGGTGCACGACGCCCCGGCCCGCCGACTGGCCAACCGGGTCGGAGTCGCCGTCCTCAGCGTGGACTACCGCCTCGCTCCCGAGCACCCCTACCCGGCCCCGGTCCGCGACCTCGACGCTGTCGTCGGCTGGCTCGGCTCCGAGGCACCCACCGACCTCGCCGGGCCGGCGTACGCCCACGGCGACAGCGCCGGGGCCCAGCTCGCTCTCGTCACCGCCCTGCGCCACCCCGGCCGGTTCGCCGCGCTGGCCCTCGTCTACCCGTTCCTGGACCCGGCTGCGTCAGCCGCGTCGCACCGCACGGAGTCCTCGGGCCTCGGTGCCGCCGACGTCGCCTGGTACTGGCGCCAGTACGCCGGCGACCACCCCGACCTCACCGACCCCGACCTGGCCCCCTTGGCCTCCGACCGGCTCGGCACCCTCCCCCCGACCTACGTCGCCACCGCCGAGCACGACCCCGCCCGCGACGAGGGCGAGCGGCTCGCGTCCCTCGTCGCCGAGGCCGGCGTCGAGGTCGTGGCGACCCGCTGGCTCGGGCAGCCGCACGGCTTCTGGCGCCACGACCGGGCCTATGCCGCGGCCGAGCCGTTGATGGTGTCGGTCGCGGCGTTCCTCCGGTCGCACTGAGGTGTGAGTCGCCGTTGGCTGAGGTGCGAGCGCAGCGAGCCTCGAAGTCCTTTGCTTTCGTCGGGTCATGCTGTGTCCGGGTCGGGTGGCCGCGCGCGTAGCAGACCGCGTCTCGGCGTCAAGGACGCCTGCGGCGGCCTTGACCCCGAGCCTCTCGCGGTCTGCTTCTCGGCGTGCGACGGAGAGGCCTCGCAAGCTCGGCTCGCCGTCGCCTGCGCGGCCACCCGACCCGGCGGTGCCTGAGCCACCGTTCCGAGCGGTCCGAAGGTCCCAAACGGTGGCGTGCTCACCGCCGGGTCGGGTCGACGCAGGTGGGCGGTGAGTGAGCCACCGTTCGGGGCGGTCCGAGGGCACGGTTCGGTGGCTGACGCACCGCAGGCCTGGGTCGGGGGCCCGCGAGGTGAGGTTCTGCAACGAAACTCCCGCTTCTGGACCAAAACTTCGTACGAGAACCGGGAGAAACGCCGGGCAAGCGTGACAGTGGTGCGGGTGAGGGCTGTCCGCGCATGGACGAGGGCGCGGCGGAGCCCGCCCTTGTCTGCGCCCTAGGCGCGTGGACAGCCCGACCACGAATGGCCCAAGGCGAGCAAGACCAAGCTGCACCAACCGACCGTCAGTCAGCCAGACCCTCGAGCAACCCGAACCCACCCCTGGCGACGGAGTCGGAAGAGACCCCGTAGACCTGACGCAGCACCTTCTCGACGATCCCCTCGCCGTAGCGGATCGCCGAGGTCCGGCCCCGGCGCTTGAAGACGTCCATCATCTCGCGGTACTTGTCGAGGCCGTAGGTCTGGATCAGGTGCTCGGCGAACGCCTCGGCGGTGAGGTAGTCGAGGCTCGGGTCGTTGCCCCAGAGCCCGGCCGGCGTCAGCTCGACCTCGCGCTGCCGGATCTGGCGCAGCAGCCGGTCGTCGGTGAGCGTCGAGCTTGAGAGCAGGCCGGGGTAGTAGCCGACGTACTCGGCGATGCCCTCGGTCACCCACTGCGGGTTGGTGCCGCCGTAGCCGTCGAGGAGGAAGTGGGTGAGCTCGTGGCGCAGGGTGCGGGAGTCCTCGACGAGCTGCTGCACGAAGTCGGGGTTGGCCTTGATGACCGCGCCGGCCAGCCCGGTGACCTCCTGGCCGGTCGGGTCGGTGGCGAAGACGCTGAAGGAGACGGCGCCGGCGTCCTCGCCGGAGGAGTTGCTGAGCTGGGTGGCGAGGCCGTTGGTCGTGGCGTCGACCAGCAGCGGCCGGTCGTCGGGCTCGTCGAGCACGTCGGCGGCGTCGGCGAGGGCGGAGCGCGTCGAGTCGAGCAGCGCGTCGGCGCCCACGGCGGCGTCGCGGTCGGTGAGCACCAGCAGGTCGGGGTCGCCCGCGACCTCGATCCGGGCGCCGTACCAGGGCCGCGACTGCGCCTCGAAGGTCTCGTCGAGGTTCTCCGCGCCGACCAGCCAGCGGCCCCCGCGCTCGACGAACGTGATCGAGACCTGGTTGGAGACCGGCAGCTCGTCGACCCCGCTGAGCTCGACGTGCTCGAAGACCTCGGGCCGGAGCACCGGGTCGTCGCCGCGGACCTCGCCGGGGCGGAGGCCGCTCTCGGTCAGGCCGTAGTAGAGCTTGTCGACCGGCAGGTCCTGGAGGTTGTCGAAGAAGACCTCCTGCGACCGCCGGAGCCTGGCGTTGCCCGGGTCGAGTGTCGCGAGGAAGGCCTTGCGGTTGCCGCGGCGCAGCGCCTGGGCGCGTACGTCGAGCAGGTCCTGGACCGCCGCGAAGTCGTCACTGGTGATCTCGTCGGGGTCGGCTGCCCGTGTGCTCGACCCGGTCGCGCTCGCCTCACCGCGCGCCCCACCGCCGTCGGGCACGCCGGGCCTGACCCCGGAGCCGCCGCTGCAGCCAGACACGACCAGGGCCGCCCCCGCCACGACCGAGACGAGGGGGAGCAGCGGTCGATGACCCGAGAGGCGACGCACGGTCACCCAGGGTAGGTGGGCCCTCGCCCGCCCGGACCCGAACGTCGGCGCCCGTTCTGCCAGACTCGCCGACATGCGCGTCCACCTCGGCAGCGACCACGCGGGCCTCGAGCTCAAGGACCACCTGGCCGGCTGGCTGACCGCCCACGGCTACGAGCCCGTCGACCACGGGCCCTTCGTCCACGACCCGGTCGACGACTACCCGGTGTTCTGCCTGCGCGCCGCGGAAGCCGTGGTCCGTGACCAGACCGACGGGCTCGACAGCCTCGGCGTGGTCATCGGGGGCTCCGGCAACGGCGAGCAGATCGCCGCCAACAAGGTGGTTGGCGTGCGCTCGGCGCTGGCGTGGTCCGAGGAGACCGCGACGCTGGCCCGCCAGCACAACGACGCCAACGTCGTGTCGGTCGGCGGGCGGCTGCACACCCTCGACGAGATGACCCGCTTCGTCGAGGTGTTCCTGGCGACGCCGTTCAGCGGCGACGAGCGGCACGTACGCCGGATCGCCCAGCTCGCGACCTACGAGACCGGCGGTGGCCTCCCGCCCCTGCCCGAGTCGGCGCGCGTCCCCGGCAACCCCGACCTCTGAGGGGCTCCGATGCCTGAGGGCCACACCCTCCACCGCCTCGCCCGCGACCTGACGGTCGCCTTCGGTGGCCGCACGGTCTCGGTGAGCAGCCCGCAGGGCCGCTTCGCCGAGGAGGCCGCGCTCCTCGACGGCGCCGTCCTGGCCGAGGCCGAGGCGTGGGGCAAGCACCTGTTCGCCCGCTTCGACGACGACCGCTTCGTCCACGTCCACCTCGGTCTCATCGGCACCTTCGCCGTGCACGCCGCCGTCGACGCGGTGCCGCCGCCGGTCGGCCAGGTCCGGCTGCGCCTCGCCGCCGACCTGGGCACCCACGCGGCGTACGCCGACCTCCGCGGCGCCATCATCTGCGCCCTGGTGACGCCCGAGCAGCGCGCCAAGGTGGTCGCCAGGTCCGGTCCCGACCCACTGCGCCCCGACGCCGACCCGACGCGTGCGTGGGAGCGGATCCGCCGCAGCCGCAAGCCGATCGGCGCCCTCCTCATGGACCAGGGCGTGCTCGCCGGGGTCGGCAACGTCTATCGCGCCGAGGTGCTCTTCCGGCACAGGCTGCACCCGCTGCGCCCCGGCAACACCCTGCGCTCCGGGCAGTGGCAGGCCATCTGGGACGACCTCGTCGCGCTGATGGCCGAGGGGGTGCTGACCGGCCGCATCGACACGGTCCGGCCCGAGCACACGCCCGAGGCGATGGGTCGCGAACCGCGCAAGGACGACCACGGCGGGGAGGTCTACGTCTATCGCCGCACGGGTCAGCCGTGCCTGGTCTGCGGCCGCAAGGTCGTCACCGCCGTGCTCGAGGGACGCAACCTCTTCTGGTGTTCGCGATGTCAGCCCGCGTTCCGCTCGCGAGCCCTAGGCTGACCCGCGACGAGATCCCCTGCCCAGAGAGCAGCTCCTGATGACCGCCGCCACCTCGCCGGCGTCCCGGCCTGCGCGGACGGTCGGCCTGCGCCGAGCCTGGTCGCGCCTGCGCCGCCGCGGTGACTCGATCGAGAACCGGATGGCCCTCGGGCTCGCGCTGTTCTCCATCGCCGTGTCGGTGTCGGTCTCCTACTTCCCGGAGCAGACGCCGTTCACCAGCCTGATGCTCCCGGTGGTCCTCGGCAGCATCCTGCTCGGACCGCGGACCCTGCCGTGGTTCGTGATCTTCGACATGTCGCTGCTCACCTACTGCGTCAGCCAGCAGGACCCGATCACCACCCGCATCATCGGGGCCGCGGCGGTGCAGTTCTTGATTGCCCTCGTCGTGCTGGTGACGAGCTTCCGCCGGACCCGGCTCGGCGTCGCGGGGCTGCGTGGCGAGACGATGTTCGTCGATCTGCGCGACCGCATCCTCGACCAGGGCCACCTGCCGGGGCTGCCCACCGGCTGGGCCGTCGAGTCCGCCCTGCACTCCGCTGGGGGCACGGCGTTCGCGGGCGACTTCATCGTCGCGGCCAAGGCCCCCGACGCGCGCAGCGTCCAGATCGTCGTGGTCGACGTCTCGGGCAAGGGCGAGGAGGCCGGCACCCGCGCGCTCCTCCTGTCCGGCGCCTTCGGCGGCCTGCTCGGTGCGATGCCGCCCGACGGCTTCCTCCCGGCCGCCAACGACTACCTCCTGCGCCAGGACTGGGACGAGGGCTTCGCCACCGCCATCCACCTGTGGCTCGACCTCACGACCGGCGACTTCGAGGTCCGCACCGCCGGCCACCCGCCGGCGGCCCACCGCCTCGCCGGTCCTGGCCGCTGGTCGGTCCTGCGCTCCGACGGCCCGGTCCTCGGCCTCATCGAGGGGGCCGAGTTCGGCGTCGAGCGCGGACGCCTCGGCGCCGGCGACGCCGTGCTGCTCTACACCGACGGGATGGTCGAGGAGCCGCGCCGCGACATCGATCTCGGCATCGACCGGCTGCTGGGCGAGGCCGAGTCGCTCCTGCGGGGCAGCTTCGCCGGGGCCGCCGAGCGGCTTGCCCAGCAGGTCGGGTCGAAGGACGACGACCGCGCCGTGCTGGTCGTCCACCGCACCTGAGCCACAGGTGAGCCACACGTGAGCGGCACCGGGGCGGAATGCCGTTTGGTCGGCGTACCCGCCCCTGTGGAAGAATCCTCAGGTCCACCGGGACGCAGGTCCCGTGGCGCGCGGATGTAGCTCAATGGTAGAGCTTCAGTCTTCCAAACTGACTACGCGGGTTCGATTCCCGTCATCCGCTCCAAGCGGGTCCTCGAGCGTCACCCCGACGCCCGGACGGCCTGTTTGGCGGGGCGTAGCGTAGTGGCTAGCGCGCCTGCTTTGGGAGCAGGAGATCGCAGGTTCGAGTCCTGTCGCCCCGACAGCACACCAGACCCACCACGATCCGACCGGATCGACCCGAGCCACAACCAGCCTGAAGGAGACCACCTGTGAAGAGCGCCGTCGAGACCTTGAGCCCGACCCGGGTCAAGCTCACCGTCGAGGTGCCTTTCGAGGAGCTCAAGCCGAGCCTGGACGCTGCCTACCAGCAGATCGCCAAGCAGCTCAACGTGCCCGGCTTCCGCCGCGGCAAGGTGCCGCCCATGGTGATCGACCGTCAGGTCGGCCGCGGTGCGGTCCTCGAGCAGGCCATCAACGAGACGCTTCCGAAGAAGTACGTCGAGGCGCTCGAGGCCAACGACCTGACCCCGCTGGCCCAGCCCGAGATCGAGGGCCTCGAGATCGGTGACGACGAGGGCTTCGGCTTCACCGCCGAGGTCGACGTCAAGCCGACGATCGAGGTCCCCGACTACTCCGGCGTGACCGCCGAGGTCGCCGACGCCGAGGTCACCGACGCCGACGTCGACGAGCAGGTCGAGGCGCTGCGCGAGCGGTTCGCGACCCTCAACGACGTCGAGCGCGCGGCCCAGGACGACGACTTCGTCGTCCTCGACCTGCGGGCCACCAAGGACGGCGAGGTCGTCGACGGCGCCGAGGTCAGCGGCATGTCCTACAAGGTCGGCCGCGGCGGCATGATCGACGGTCTCGACGAGGCCCTCGTGGGCCTGTCGGCCGGCGAGGACAAGGTCTTCGAGACCGAGCTGGTCGGTGGCGACCTGGTCGGCGAGAAGGTCGAGGTCAGCGTCAAGGTGACCCAGGTGCAGGAGCAGGAGCTGCCCGACATCGACGACGAGTTCGCCCAGATGGCCTCCGAGTTCGACACCGTCGAGGAGCTCACCACCGACGTGCGCGAGCGCCTCGGCCGCGGCAAGCGCCTCGAGCAGGCCGCCGAGGCCCGTGACGCCGTCCTCGAGTCGCTGCTCGAGAAGGTCGAGATCCCGCTGCCCGAGAGCATGGTCACCGACGAGCTCAACGCCCGCCGCCAGAGCGTCGAGCAGCAGCTCGGCATGGCCGGCATCACGATGGACAAGTACCTCGAGGACGAGGGCCAGACCGTCGAGGAGTTCGAGGCCGACCTCGACCGCCGCGTCCGCGACGCCGTCGCCGCGCAGTTCCTCCTCGACGAGATCGCCAAGAAGGAGGAGTTCGGCATCGACCAGGCCGAGCTCTCCCAGCACCTCGTGCGGCGCGCCCAGCAGTCCGGCCAGGACCCGCAGGAGTTCGCCAACCACATGTTCGAGCACAACCACATCCCCGACCTCGTGCAGGAGATCCTGCGCGGCAAGGCGCTGGCCGTGGTCGTCGAGGCCGCCGTCGTCACCGACGCCTCGGGCAACCACGTCGAGCTCAAGAACCTGCAGCCCGACGGCAGCATCGGCGACCCGGCCGACGAGTCCGGCGAGGAGTCCGGCGACGAGACCGAGGAGACCCCCGAGGTCGAGAAGGCCGACGACGAGGCGTGACCTCCCGCTGACCCACGACACCACCCCGCTCGCCGTACGACGGCCGGCGGGGTGGTGCCGATCTCGGACGGGCGACGTCCCACGAGGGGTGATCGGGCACGGGACGACGCGGCCTCTCCTAGGCTGGCGTCCATGACGTCTGAGGTCTCGGGAGGATCGGGGAGCGGGTCGGACGGCTCCGACGCGGCCTGGCGGCCGCCCGCCCCGCCGGCGGCGCCGTCCGAGCAGCTCGACGGCTACACCGACCTGGTCGAGATCGGCCGGGGTGGCGACTCGGTCGTCTACCGGGCCCGCGAGCTGGCACTGGGCCGCGAGGTCGCGATCAAGGTGCTGAGCCTCGACACGGCCAACGACCCCGCCCGGTCGGCGCGGTTCGCGCGCGAGATCGAGATCACCGTGCAGCTGGGGCGCCAGCACCCCAACATCGTCACCGTCCTCGCGACCGGCACCACCGCCTCGGGCAGGCCCGCCGTCGTCATGGACTTCTTCGAGGGCGGCACCCTCCACGACCGGCTCAAGGCCTACGGCCCGCTGCCGGCCGAGGAGGTCGGCCGGATCGGCGAGGTGCTGGCCGACGCGCTGTCCTTCGCCCACGAGCGGGGCGTGCTCCACCGCGACGTCAAGCCGCAGAACGTGCTGGTCCTGCCGACCTCGTGGGTGCTCGCCGACTTCGGGATCGCCCGGCTCGTCGACTCCGAGCACACGTCGTCGGCCGAGACCTTCACCTACCGCCACGCGGCCCCCCAGATCCTCGACGGCCACGCGCCGACGCCCGCCGACGACGTGTGGTCGCTGGGCTCGACGCTGTTCACGCTGCTCGACGGCCGCCCGCCGTTCGCCAGCGACGACCCCGACGAGGACTCGGCCCTGGCCTACCTGCGCCGCGCGCGCACCGAGCCGCACCGCCCCCTCGACGTGCCCGGTGCCGAGCGGCTCGCCCCCGTCATCGCCCGCTGCCTCAGCAAGGACGTCGCCGGGCGCTGGAGCTCTGCCGCCGAGCTGCGCGACGCCCTGCACGGCCTGCGAGCCTCGGCCTGGGAGCCGGGCACCGGCTCGACGAGCCCGGCCGCCCCCGCCCCGCCGACGCTGGCCAAGGCGCCGGTGGCCGACCCGCCGTCCCCGGTCTCCCCGGTGGCCGAGCCGACGCCTGCGCCGACGCCCACCCAGACGTACGTCGCCCCGATCAGTCCCAGCCCGATCAGCCCGAGCCCGCTCAGCCACAGCCCGGGCGGCCCGCGCGCCGACGAGCCCGTACCGGTCGCGCTCTCGGCGGTGTCCCCCGCCGTGCCGACCGTCGACGCCGCTCCGACCGGCACCGGGCTGCCCGACGCCACCGGCGAGGTGCCCGGCGGTCGCGGCACCCCTGAGGTCGCCGACGAGGAGGACGCCCCCCGCCGACGGCGCCTGCCGCTGCTGCTCGGTGCGGGCGCGCTGGTCATCGGCCTGACCCTCGGCATCCTCGGCGCCGTGCTGCGCGACGACGACGAGCCGGCCGCTCCGGGGACGGCCGAGCCGATCACCGGGCAGGGGACCGTGCCCGACCTCCCGACCGACACCGTCACCGGCCGCCCCGACCCCAAGCTGCGCGTCGTTCTGCAGGACATCCGCCTCGACAGTCGCAACCTCACCGCCTCGTGGACCGACCCCACCGACGGCGAGGGGCAGTTCTACCTCTACGCCACCACCCGCGACGTGCCCCAGGGCTTCCAGATCGCCTACTCGCCGCAGGGCACCGGCCAGCCCGAGGAGACCTTCGAGCTCAACACCCCGCTGCCCCAGGGGCGCGCGTGCTTCTACGTGATCGTCAAGACCGCGACCGGGGCCTACGGCATCAGCGACAAGACCGCCCGGTGTCGTGACGTGACGCCGTTCGGGTTGGAGATGCCGACGGGCTGAGGGGGTCTCGCTCGACCTGGGGATTTCCAGGGTCGGGCTGTCCGCGCGCTTAGCATCCCGGGCCTCCCTGTCAAGGATCGCTGCGCGCCCGCTTCGCGGCGCCTTCGGCGTCCTTGACAGCGAGCCTCTCCCGGGATGCTTCAGGGCGCAGACAAGGGCGGGCTCCGCCGCGCCCTCGTCCGGCGCGGACAGCCCTCACCGGCACCACTGGTCACGCTGACCGGACGTTTCTCCCGGT
>NZ_JAURVJ010000141.1 GCF_030655615.1 Nocardioides sp. | reverse complement strand
TCGCCCTTGCGGCCGGCGACGCGGAACGCGGCCCCGCCGACCCCGTAGGACATAGCCCAGGTGGCGCGGCTGCGGCCGGGGATGCGGCGGCCGGGCCGGTCAGTCCGGGACACAGCAGGACTCCTGACGGCGGGACGCGGGGAGGACCACGCCGCCCAGGGTAGGGGTGGCGGTCCAGGGCCGAGGTGTCAGTCGTCGTCGGGGAGGGTGTTGACCTCGCGGTCGGAGAGCGTGGGGACGCCGCTGTTGCAGTAGACGTCGAGCTCGACGGACCGGTCTCCCGACGCGAACGTCGCGTCGACGTCGTCGTCGGGGCCCTGCTCATAGCTGATCACCCGCCAGCCGGTGGCCGGCTCGGCCGCGTCGCCGAAGGCCACCGCGCCCTGACAGGTGACGTCGAACGTGCCGTAGTCGCCGTCGAACGACCCGGACTGGCGGGTCGCCCCGGGGTCGGGCTCGGCCACGCCCTCCTCGTCGACCTGGGCGTCGCGGACCGCCTGCTCGGCGCCGGTCAGGGGGCCCCGGTCGCGCACGCTGGCGCCGACGCCGGTGACGGCGACCAGGCCCACGACGACGGCCACGGTCGCGGCGACGAGCCACGCGGCGACGTAGCCGAGGGTGCGCGAGGTCGGTCGGGCCACGCGTCGATCTTGTCGCACGTCGACCGGTGACGACCTCAAGCCGGGGTTAAGGCGAGGCCAAGGCGCTCGGCCGCGACGTCGCCGGCCAGTAGGTTCGCGGGGTGGTACAGGTGCTGATCATCGAGGACGACGCGCGGATCCGGCCGCTGCTGATGCGGTCCCTCGACGAGCGGGGGTACGCCGTCGCGTCGGCCTCGACCGGGTTGCAGGGGCTGCAGCTGGCCGTCGACACCAAACCCGACCTGGTGATCCTCGACCTCGGCCTGCCCGACATCGACGGCACGCAGGTCCTCGCGATGCTGCGCGCCGTCAGCGACGTGCCGGTGATCGTGGCCAGCGCCCGCGACGACGACCCGTCGCTGGTCGGCTGCCTCGACGCGGGCGCCGACGACTACGTGGTGAAGCCCTACACGACCGCCCAGCTGGAGGCCCGGATCCGGGCCGTGATGCGGCGTACCGCAGGCGGGTCGGCCGCGGGCGCGCGGCGCGTCCTCACCCTGGGCGACCTGTCCATCGACGTCGCCTCGCGGCAGGCGGCGCTGGCCGGGACGACCCTCGACCTGAGCCCCAAGGAGTTCGACCTCCTGCGGTTCCTGGCGGAGCGGCCCGACGACGTGGTGACCAAGCGGGAGCTGCTCGTCGAGGTGTGGCAGCAGCCGTGGGGCGGGTCGGACAAGACCGTCGACGTCCACCTGTCGTGGCTGCGGCGCAAGCTCGGCGAGTCGGCGTCGGAGCCGCGCTGGCTGCACACGGTGCGCGGGGTCGGCGTACGGCTGAGCGACCCGAGCCGCTGATGCGCCGCAGCCTCACGCTGACCGTCGCGGCCGCGACGACGATGGTGCTGCTCGCGATGCTGGTGCCGATGGCGGTGCTGCTGCGCAGCTATGTCCTCGAGGACCGGCTGGCCCAGGCGGCGCTCGAGGTGCAGACCACCGAGTCGGTGGTGTCGGTCGCCAACGGCGAGGAGGGCTCCATCTCGTCCTACGTCGACAAGGTCAACGCCGACGGGGGCAACCAGACGACCGTGGTGCTGCCGGGTGGCGCGTCGATCGGTCCGGAGCCGGGCGCCGAGGAGCAGGCCCGGATCGCCGAGGCCCGCACCACCGGCACCGCACGGGTCGACGACGTCGACGGCGGCACGGTGATCCTGGTGCCGGTCTCGCTGGGCCGCAGCACGCCGGGCCCCGAGGACACCCCCGTCATCCGGGTCTTCGTCCCTGCGCCCGGCTGGGAGTCCGACCTGGTCCGCAGCTGGGCCATCCTGCTCGCCCTCGGCGTGTCCCTGCTCGCCGGCGCGCTGCTGCTCGCCGACCGGCTGGGCCGCTCGTTCGTCACCCCGCTCGGTGACCTGGCGTCCTACGCCGCCCGGCTGGGGGTCGACGGTCGGCCCGAGCCGCCACCGCCCGACGGCCCCGAGGAGGTCCGCGAGCTCGGCGTCGCCCTCCACCGGCTGGTCGGGCGGGTCGAGGTGCTGCTCGAGCGCGAACGGGCGGGGATCGCCGACGTGTCGCACCGCCTGCGCACGCCGATGACCTCGCTGCGCCTGCGCGTCGACGGCCTGGCCGACCCCGACGAGCGGTCGCGGATCGGCGAGGAGCTCGACCAGCTGCAGGCCACCGTCGACGCGGTCGTGCGCGAGGCCCGGCGCTCGGAGCGCGAGGGGCTGACCGGCGTGGTCGACGGCGTCGCGGCGCTGGCCGACCGGGTCCGCTGGTGGGCGCCGCTCGCCGAGGACCAGGGCAGGTCGTTCTCGCTGGTGGTCGACGTGGAGGGGCCGGTCGCGGTGAGGGCCGGCGCCGACGACCTGGCGGCGCTGGTCGACGTGCTGCTCGACAACGCCTTCACGCACACGCCCGACGACGCGGCGGTGCTCGCCACGGTCGACGCGGCGCCGAGCGGCGGGGTGCGGCTGGTCGTCGAGGACGCCGGGCCCGGGCTGCCGGACGGCGACGTCGTCGGGCGGGGAACCTCCGGCGGCGGGTCGACCGGCCTCGGGCTGTCCATCGCCGACCGGACGGCCGCCGAGTCAGGCGGCGGCCTGGAGACGGGCCGGTCCGCGGCGCTGGGCGGCGCGCGCGTCGCGGTCGTGCTGGGCGCGGGCTGAGGCTCCCGCACAACTACTGCTGAAAGTAGCCGTCGCCCCGCCCCGCTGAGCGGGGGCGGGGCGACAGCGTGTGACTTTGGTCAGTGCTTGTGCGGGCGACGCGTCAGGCGACGGTGACCGTGGCACCGCACGCGGTGCGGGTGCCCACGCGCTTCGCGGTGAACCGGAACGTCTCGCTGCCCGGCGTACCCCGCACGACGCGCTCGACGTCGACGTCGCCCTCGCGGTCGGCGGTGCGGACGACGCTGGCGATCCGCTTGCCGTCGTGGCGGACGACGACGCGCCACCTGGTGCCGGGCGCGACGCGGTCGAGGTCGACGGAGACCTCGTAGCCGCCGTCCTCGCGGTCGACCGACAGCTCGTAGCGGCCGCCGCCGCACACGCCGCCGCGGTCGACGTCGGCCTGGGCCGCGGGGGCGGTGACGAGCAGGGCGGCAGGGCCGGCGACGAGGACGCCGACGGTGGTGAGGGCGATGGTGCGCTTTTCCATGGGGATCTCCTGGGGTCGGTGGTGGACGTCAGCGGCTGGCGGTGGCGAGGCAGGGCTCGCCGTCCGCGGGGATGGCGGTGACCTCGAAGGTCGAGGAGCCGTTCTCGTCGACGGGCGCGTCGAGGTCGAGCTCGCCGTCCTCGTCGGTGGTGCGCTCGCCCTCGAGGACGACCGAGTCGCCCTGGACGACGCTGACCTGCCACACCTCGCCGGGGCCGCTCGACTGCAGCTCGTACTCCAGCTCGAGGCCGCCGTCCTCCTCACCGACGGTGAGGACGTACGCCGTCCCGGCGCAGGTCCCGCGCTCGGTCGTCTCGCCCTCGTCGGCGACGGCCATCCACGTGCCGGCGCCGACCCCGACGACGACGACGGCCCCGACTGCGGCGGCGATGGCGATCTTCTTCTTCATGTGCTGCTCCTCGTGCTGGTCTCGTTCGTCCTGGTGACGAGGGAGACGATGCGCGAGCGGGCGCTAACACCGTGTCTGTGACGGGCTAAGGGGGCGTTAAGGCGGTTGACGGGTCGCGGTCAACTCGTGCGATCGCACGAGTTGGGTGAGTCTGGGGTCCGGTCTTCCGGTCAACTCGTTCGATCGCACGAGTTGGGTGGGTCTGGGGCCCGATCCGCAGCCCAACTCGAGCGATCGCACGAGTTGGTACGACCCCAGGCCCGGACTTCCGGTCAACTCGTTCGATCGCACGAGTTGGGTGGGTCTGGGGCCCGATCCGCAGCCCAACTCGTTCGATCGCACGAGTTGGTGCGTGCTCAGGCCCGATCCCGGCGCCCAACTCGAGCGATCGCACGAGTTGGTCCACCACGCCCACCGGACCCGACCAGGACGGCTAGACCTTGGGCACGTTCTCCAGCTCGGCCAGCCAGGCGGCGGGTGAGGCGTCGGACGGCATCCGCCAGTCGCCGCGGGGCGACATGGTGCCGCCGGGGGTGACCTTCGGTCCGTTGGGGAGCGCCGAGCGCTTGAACTGGTTGGCGAAGAAGCGCCGTACGAACACTTCGAGCCAGCGCCGGATGGTGGCCAGGTCGAACTCGCCGCGCCGGTCCTCGGGGAAGCCGGACGGCCACTCCCCCGCCTCGACGTCGTGCCAGGCGTGCCAGGCCAGGAAGGCGATCTTGCTGGGCCGGTAGCCGCGGCGGAGCACGTGGTAGAGCGCGAAGTCGACCAGCGGGTAGGGGCCGGTCGAGTCCTCGGTGCGCTGCGGGGCCGTGTCGGCCTGGGCGGGTATCAGCTCGGGGGTGATCTCCTGGTCGAGGATCTCCTGGAGCACCGCGTCGGTGGTGGCGTCGTACTGGCCGGTGTCGATGGCCCAGCGGATGAGGTGCTGGATCAGGGTCTTGGGGACGCCGCCGTTGACGTTGTAGTGCGACATCTGGTCGCCGACGCCGTAGGTGCACCAGCCGAGCGCGAGCTCGGACAGGTCGCCGGTGCCGAGGACCAGGCCGCCGCGGTGGTTGGCCAGGCGAAAGAGGTAGTCGGTGCGCAGGCCGGCCTGGACGTTCTCGAAGGTGATGTCGTAGACCTCCTCGCCGTCGGCGTAGGGGTGGCCGAGGTCGTCGAGCATCTGCCGGGCCGCGGCGGTGATGTCGAGGGTCTGGAAGGTGACGCCGAGGCTCTCCGACAGGCGGGTCGCCAGGCCGCGGGTGGCGGCGCCGGTCGCGAAGCCCGGCATGGTGAACGCGAGGACGTCGGTGCGCGGGCGGCCGAGCCGGTCCATTGCCTTGGCCGCGACGATCAGCGCGTGGGTCGAGTCGAGACCGCCGCTGACGCCGATGACGATCTTGGGCTGCCAGGTGTCGGTGCTCATCGAGCGCAGCCGCTGCTCGAGCCCCGAGACCTGGATGTTGTAGGCCTCGTAGCAGTCCTGGGCCAGGCGGGCCGGGTCGTCGGGGACGAACGGGAAGCGGCGTACGACGCGGCGCAGGCCGATGTCTCCGGCCGGCGGGTCGAGGGTGAACTCGACGGGCGTGAGCGCGCTGTCGAGCTGGGACCGGCGGTTGTCGTCGAAGGTGCCCTGCCGCATCCGCTCCTGGCGGACGCGGTCGAGGTCGATGTCGGCGATGGTGCGGCGCGGGCCGTCGGGGAACCGGTCGCCCTCGGCGAGCAGGTCACCGCACTCGTAGATCATCGTCTGGCCGTCCCAGCTCAGGTCGGTCGTCGACTCGCCCTGGCCCGCGGCGGCGTAGACGTAGGCCGCCTGGCAGCGCGCGCTGGCGCTGCGCACGAGCAGCCGGCGGTCCTCGGCGCGGGCGATGGTGATCGGGCTGCCGGACAGGTTGAGCAGCAGGTGGGCGCCGTTGAGGGCGGCGGCCGCACTCGGCGGGACCGGCACCCACATGTCCTCGCAGATCTCGACGTGGAAGGTCAGGTCGGGCAGGTCGTCGGCGCGGAACAGCAGGTCGGGGCCGAACGGCGCCACGTGCTCGCCCACCGTGATGTCGCTGCCGTCGACGTCGTCGCCGGCGGCGAACCAGCGCCGCTCGTAGAACTCGCGGTAGGTCGGCAGGTGGCTCTTGGGCGCCACGCCCAGCAGCCGCCCGCCGTGGATGACCAGCGCGCAGTTGTAGACCCGGCCAGCGTGCCGCAGCGGGGCCCCGACCACGATCACCGTCCGCAGCGTGATGCTGGCGGTGACGACCTCGTCGACCGCCTCGACCACCGCGTCGAGCAGCGTGTCCTGCAGGAACAGGTCGTCGAGGGCGTAGCCGGTGAGGCAGAGCTCGGGGAACAACGCCACCGCCACGCCCTCGTCGTGGGCCTCGCGCGCCTGCTCGACCACCCGCTCGGCGTTGGTCGCCGGGTCGGCGATGGCGACCGGGAGCGTGCAGGCCGCGACCCGGGCGTAGCCGTGGGCGTAGGCGGAGTAGAAGTCCACGCCGCGAGTCTAGGGACGACCGATCCCGAGCGATGAGTCCGTGGTCGTGGCGGAGTCTGCACCGCCGACCCACCCGAGCCGCGAAGGGAGCGACCCATGTCCAGCATCAGCCCGTGCCTCTGGTTCGACGACAACCTCGAGGAGGCAGCCGCGTTCTACACGGCCATCTTCCCGCGCTCCTCGATCGGTCACCTCGCGCGCCACGGTGACACCGGGCCCGGCGAGAAGGGCAAGGTCATGGCCGGCGAGTTCACCCTCGACGGGACGACGTTCCGGGGCATCAACGGCGGCCCCGAGTTCTCGTTCTCCGAGGCCATCTCCTTCAGCATCAGCTGCGCGGACCAGACCGAGGTCGACTACTACTGGGACTCCCTCGCCGACGGCGGCGAGGAGTCGGTGTGCGGCTGGCTCAAGGACCGCTTCGGGGTGTCCTGGCAGATCGTCCCGGCCCGGCTCTACGAGCTGGTCTCCGACCCCGACCCCGCCCGCGCCAACGCCGCCACCCAGGCGATGCTCGGCATGACGCGCATCGTCGTCGCCGAGCTCGAGGCCGCCGCCGACGCGGCTGCGTGACCACCCATCAGCCGACCCTCACAGGAGACAACATGACCACCCGACTCAACCCCTACCTCGCCTTCCAGGGCCCGGCCCGCGAGGCGATGGAGTTCTACCAGTCCGTCTTCGGCGGCGAGCTCAACGTGATGACGTTCGGCGACATGGGCGGCATGGGCATGCCCGAGGAGAGCCACGGCCTCGTCATGCACTCCGACCTGATGGTCAACGACGGCGTGACGCTGATGGGCTCCGACCAGCCAGGTGACGACGCGCCGGTCAACGGCTCGGTCAGCCTGAGCGGCGACGACGACGCCACGCTGCGCGCCTGGTGGGCCGGGCTGGCCGAGGGCGGCGAGGTCACCCTCCCGCTCGAGGTCGCGCCCTGGGGCGACGCGTTCGGGCAGCTCACCGACAAGTTCGGGATCGCCTGGATGTTCAACATCGCGGGCACCCCCGCCGCCTGACCCTTCGGCGTCAGCCGTCCTCGCGCCGGGCGAGCCCGGGCTGCCCCCCGTTGAGCAGGTCGAGGTCGGAAGCTCCGATCACGATCGTGACCGGCGCGACCCCGCGGACCGGCTCTGGCGTCTCGAGCAGGTAGCCGCCGGGATAGCCCCACACCGTGCGGCCGTCGGAGACGGTGTAGTCCACCTCGACGTCGCCGATGAGCGCCACGGGCACGATCCGCGTGTCGGTGTAGGTCAGCAGGCTCTCGACCAGCGGCGTGGTGACGGTCCAGCTGGCGGGATCGTCGGGGTCGCCGTCGTCGTCGAGCTCGACGGCGATCGTGCCGCCCCCGGTCGCTCCGCGGATCTCGTAGGACACCTCCACGGCGTACTCGACGGGTCCGTCGGTGCCGCGGCCCGTCGGCGAGACCAGGGCGACCCACGGGTCCTCGATCGAGTCGACGACCGAAGGCAGGGCCGACCCGATGTCGACGTCGTCGGCGTAGGAGCCGACGTCGACGGCATCGGGGTCGGTCATCCCTTCGACCGTCGCCAGGTCGCCCGCGGCCAGCGCGTCGACGTAGGCCTGGGCGGCCGCCCGGGCACCCGCCTCGTCGGCGTGGCGGTCGCCGGAGCACGCGGTCAGCGTGACCGCGAGGGCGAGGGCGAGCGCGCCGGCGAGGACGCCCCTCGCGGGGCAGGTCACCGGACCTCCTCGAGCGCGTAGTCGAAGACCGCGGGCTCGCGCGTCGCGCCGTCGATCCCGATCCGGCCGCTCCCGGTGAAGCTCAGGAGTCGTACGCCGTCCGGCCCGCGGTAGCGGAACGCGCCGCCCTCGAGCACGACGGTGTCACCGTCGACGGTCGTCGTCGGAACCTGCGTGAGCCCGAGCCACCAGCCCCGTCCGTAGGAGTCGACCCCGCGACTCTCGACGAGGGCGTCGACCGGGCAGGTGAAGCGCCCCGGGACCCGGCAGCTTTCGAGGTCGGCGAGGACCTGCTGCCGGACCTTGGTCTCCGTGGTCGTGGTGGGTGCCAGCCGCAGCTGCGGCGGGCCCACCGGGTCGCCCGCCAGGACGGCAACCCGCTCCTCCTGTGAGGAGTAGAAGATGCCCAGGCGCGTCTGGGTGCGATAGACGGCCGGATAGAGCGGCTGGACCTGCGAGTCGCTGCCGCCCGCGAGCGGCCGGCGGACGAGCCGGCTGCCTCCGACGTAGTAGTCGGTCGGGATCGCACTCGGGATCGCGGCCCAGTCGATCGACCCGATGTCGCCCACGACGCGCCAGTCGTCGACCTCGTCCCCGTCCGACCCCGTGAGCCGGCCGAGCCGCACGGGCCACAGGCGCTCCTCGCCATCGAGCCGGTAGGTCACCTCCACCTGGCGGAAGTCGTCGAGCTGAACCCGGAAGGGCACGTCGACGTCCGGTGCGGTCTCGACGTCACCCACCGACACCACCTCGACTCGCTCCTCGGCCGCGAGCAACAGGTCACCGGCGGTGCGCAGCGCAGCGGGGTCCTCGGTGACCGCCATCGACCACAGGCGGGGCAGGTCGTCGCTGTCCGCTGAGGCGACCAGGTCGACGTAGGCCGTCGCCGCCTCCCGGGAGGCGTCTCCCGGCTCGCCGCGGCGCACCACGACCGCCGTCACGGCACCAGCGACGAGCGCGGCCACCGCGACCGTGACGACGACTCTCGGGCGGCTGGTCACGCGGCCTCCCTACCCGGGCCGCGATCACCTCAACCCCACCAGCGCGCCTCCCCTCTACGGTCAGGACATGAAGTCCTGGCAGCGCGTCGCCCTGGCGATGTTCGCCGTCGGGTGGGGTGCCAACCAGTTCACACCCGTGCTCATCGCCTACCGCGACGAGCTGGGGATGTCGGTGCAGACGCGCGCGCTGCTCTTCGGGGTGTACGCCGTGGGGCTGGTGCCCGCGCTGCTCCTCGGTGGCGCGGCGTCGGACCGGTGGGGGCGGCGGGCGGTCGTGCTGCCGTTCGTCGCGCTCTCACCGGTCGCGAGCGTCGTGCTCGTCGTCGAGCACGACTCGGTCGCCGGGCTGGCTGTGGCACGACTGCTGGCGGGGGCGTGCTCGGGCGTGGTGTTCAGCGCTGCCACCGCCTGGGTCGCCGAGCTGTCCGAGACAGGGGCCGGTCCGCGGCGTGCGGCGATCGCGCTCTCGGCCGGGTTCGGGGCCGGGCCCCTCGTCACCGGGCTGGTGGCCCAGTGGGCACCACGCCCCCTCGAGACGCCCTACCTCCCCCACGTCGTGCTCGGCGTCCTCACCCTCCTGCTCGTGCTGCGCGTCCCCGGCCCGCGGCCGGTGGGCATCGCGCTGCGCCCGCTGATCGGCATCCCCGACGTGACCCGCGGCCGGCGGTTCCTGCTCGTCGTGGCGCCGTCGGCGCCGTGGGTGTTCAGCTGTGCCGCGATCTCGATTGCCTACCTGCCGGGCGAGATCGGCGGGTCCCAGTCCGGTGCGCTCGCCTTCGTCGGGATCCTGTCGGGCATCACCCTCGGCTGCGGCGTCGCGGTGCAGGGACTGGCGCGCCGGCTCGACGACCGTCGGCCCTTGCTCGCCGGCCAGGTCGGCCTGGCCGCGGCCGTCGTGGGCGGGTCGCTCGGCATCGTCGCCCTGGCCACCGACGTCCGCTGGCTCCTGCTGCTGAGTGCCCCGGTGCTTGGCGGCGCCTACGGCTGCGTCCTGGTCTCCGGCCTGCGCGAGACCGAGCGGCTCTCGCGACCCGACGAGCGCGGAGCGACGGTCGCGGTGTTCTACGCGCTCACCTACCTGGGCTTCGCCGTCCCCTACGTCCTCGGCGCGTTCGGCGGCGGCATCCCCGCGCTCGCCGGCGCGGTGGTCGTCGGCATCGGGTGCCTCGTCGTCGTGACCGTCGCCGGTCGCCGACCCCTGGCGCTCGACAATGCGTGAACCTCCGGCCGGAGTCGCGGAGGCCGTCGTCCTCGACGTGGTGCGCGGGTCGTGGCAGCCCAGGGCCGACGCCATCGCCCACCTGCCGGTCGGGTTCGGTGCGCACCACTGGGCGGTCTCCGTCGACGGGACGCCGACTCTCTTCGTCACCCTGGACGCCCTTGGGAAACGTCACGACCTGAGGTCGCTCCGATCGACGTACGGCGCCACGTCAGCCCTCGCCAGGGCGGGCCTCGACTTCGTGCACGCCTCCCTCGAGCCGTGGGCCGTACCTCTCGGCGGCGGCGCGTTAAGCTCGACACCGTGGCTCGAAGGCGTGAGACCCAGCTCGCTCGACCTCGCCGCAACTGCAGAAGCGCTGCACCGTCTGCACACGACGCCGCCACCGTCGGGCCTGCGCCAGTGGCGTCCGCTCGTCGGCCCCGGCCTTGCTGACGACCTCGCCGACCGTGTTCGTCCCGCTTGGCGCACCGGACCGTTCGGGGAGCTGGCGCGGGCCGCGATCGCGGACCGTCTGTCCGCAGTGACCGGCTGGGTCGCGGCCTACCACGCCTTGGCGGCCGAGGCCCGCGCCCGGACCTGGGTCCCCACCCACGGCGAGCCAGGGCTGCACAACCAGCTCGTCACCCCTACCGGCCTCAGGCTGGTCGACTGGGAGTCGCTGATGCTCGCACCGGCCGAGCGCGACCTCCTTACGCTCGGTACCGGCGATCCCGCGATGCTCGAGATGTTCGACCTGGAGTGGCGCCTCGTCGAGGTCAGTCAGTACGCCACCTGGTTCGAGGCCACCCACACCGGCACCGCCGACGACGAGGTCGCCCTGCAGGGGCTCCTCGACGAGCTGGGAGCGTGAGCGGGGACACATGCCGATCGGCGGCGACCCGGCCTAGCCTTGATCCCGTCCGTGGACTCCATCAGGGAGCCGCGAGACGACACCGATCGGAGACTCAAGGATGAGCACGCCCGAGGAGACCGCCCCCTACGGCACCGGCCCGGCCAAGCCCGCCGCCGCCCTACCCGCCAAGCGCGTCCGCACCCACCACCTGCGCGAGATGAAGGAGCGCGGCGAGAAGTTCTCGATGCTCACGGCCTACGAGCAGTACGCCGCCGCGACCTTCGACGAGGCCGGCATCGAGGTGCTGCTGGTCGGCGACAGCGCCAGCAACAACGTCTACGGCAACGAGACCTCGCTCCCCGTCACCGTCGACGAGCTGCTCCCGCTGACCCGCGCCGTCTCGAGGTCCGTGCGCCGATCGCTCGTCGTGGGCGACCTGCCCTTCGGCAGCTACCAGGCGTCGGCCGAGCAGGCCTACCTGACCGCCGTCCGCTTCATGAAGGAGGGCGGCGCCCACTGCGTCAAGCTCGAGGGCGGCGTCGAGATGGCGCCGCAGATCCGCAAGCTCACCCAGGGCGGGATCCCCGTCATGGCCCACATCGGCTTCACGCCGCAGTCCGAGCACACCCTCGGCGGCTACCGCGTGCAGGGCCGCGGCGAGACCGGCTCCCGCGTCCTCGAGGACGCGCTCGCCGTCGAGGAGGCCGGCGCCTTTGCGGTCGTCATGGAGATGGTGCCGGGCGACATCGCCGGCCAGATCACCCAGAAGCTCGTCATCCCGACCATCGGCATCGGCGCCGGCCCCGACTGCGACGGCCAGGTGCTCGTCTGGCAGGACGCCTTCGGCCTGCGCCAGGGCAAGATGGCCCGCTTCGTCAAGCAGTACGCCGACGTCCACGCGGTCCTGCTGCAGGCCGCCCGGGACTACGACGCCGACGTCAAGGCCGGCACGTTCCCCGGCCCCGACCACACCTTCTAGACCACACGGAGGTCGAGGAGGTTGCGCTGGCAACCGTCACGAGACCACCCGATCGCAGCCGGTCGCGCCTGTGACCCCGCCGGGTGAGCGGGGTCGGGGCGCGGTGGTCAGGGTTCTCGGGTGCGGTCGACGAGCAGGGTGTTGCCGGCCGGTGAGTGCCACACGTAGACCCCGGGGGCGGGCATGTCGTAGGTCCAGGCGGAGAAGGTCTTGGCGCGGTGGTGTCCTCGGCACAACCTGGCGACGTTGGTGGACTCGGTCTTGCCGTCGGCGCCGCCGCCGGTGTCCTCGGCTGTGTCGTAGGGGATGCGGTGGTCGCGGTCGGTGCGGGTGCGGGTGCAGAACGGGAACACGCAGCGCCGGTCGCGGAGGTCGACCTGTTCGGCGATCGCGGTGCTCGGGACGTAGCCGTGGTGGGACAGGTTGGTGTTGAGGTCGATGACGGGCTTG
>NZ_JAURVJ010000020.1 GCF_030655615.1 Nocardioides sp. | reverse complement strand
AGTGGCCGGGTCTGGTCGGCGACGCGGAAGGCGAGCCACACGGGGATCTCGAGCCTGACCACGCGGGCGTAGATCCGCGGCAACCTGTAGCGCAGCTCCAACGCCTTGCCCAGGTAGGCCAAGCCACTGTCGGAGGAGCGGCCAATCGACAGGGCAAGGTCGAGGGCGGCGTACTCAGCGACCACGGGTGCCCCGACACCGGCGAGCTGCAGAGGTGGTTCGTCGTTCCAGTCGTGAAGCTCAGCGGCCTCGGTGTCGCCAGCGGTGTGAGCGGCGGCCCAGTCGAGGACGGCACTGAGCTTGTTGACCTCGTCGCGACTGATGTCGAGACAGGCACCTCGGACCGACTCGAGCAGCGGGTCGCTGCTCGAGGTGCGGGTGATCCGGTGGGTGCTGGGCATGGTCTGATTCTAGAGGCGACCACCGACAATTCGATGGTGCGTTCGAGGCGGCCATCGTGTCGGCCTGGGTGGGTCGGCTGCGGGGGTCTCGACGCGTAGAGACTTCATCCCCGCGGCTCGGCCACCGTGACGCGGGGTGGATCGGGTGCGTGTGAGGATCGCCGGGTGCGGATCGGGATCGTGGGGCTCGGGATGGGTGGGGCGACCCTGGCGTGCCTGCTCGCCGACGACGGTCACGACGTGACGGTGGTCGAGCAGGCGGAGGACCCGAGCCCGGTGGGGGCCGGGATCTGGCTGCAGGCGCTGGGTCAGCAGGTGCTGGAGCGGCTCGACCTCCTCCAGCCGTTGCGCGCGGCGTCACGGACGGTGGAGCGGGTCGAGATCGTGACGGCCGACGGGCGGTCGCTGGTCGACCTCGGCTACGACGCGCTGCCCGGCTCCACGGCCGCGCTCGGCGTGCACCGCGGCGACCTGTTCGCGCTGCTGCTCCAGCAGGTCCGGCGGCGCGGGGTGCCGCTGCGGCTGGGCGTGCCCGTGACCGGGGTCCGGCCGACCGTCGGCGGGATGACGATCGAGACCGCCGACGGCGACCTGGCGACGTACGACCTGGTGGTCGGCTGCGACGGGAGCCGGTCGCGGGTGCGGTGGAGCATGGGCGTGACCGTCCGCGACCGCGCCTACGACTACGGGGCATTGTGGGCGATCGTCGACGACCCGGCCGAGACGGCGACCGACACCCTGTTCCAGTGCCTGGGCGGCACCAGCACCTACCTGGGGGTCCTGCCAACCGGGTGCGGCCGGACCTCGCTGTTCTGGTCGGTCCGCCAGCGCGACATGGCGGCGACTCTCGCCGCCGGGCTGCCGGCGTGGCGGCAGAGCGCAGCGGCGTACGCCGGACCGCACGCCGACCTGCTCGACCGGGTCGAGGTGCTGCTGCCGGCGACCTACCGCGACGTGGTGGTGCGGACGCCGTACCGGCTCGGAGCCGTCCTCGTCGGCGACAGCGCCCACGCCATGAGCCCCCAGCTCGGCACGGGCACGTCGCTTGCACTGGCCGACGCGTGGACCCTCGCCCACACGCTGCGGACCGAGCGCGACCTGGAGAGCGCCCTGGCGGCGTATGCGCGACACCGGGCCGCGCACCTGCGGTGGTACCAGTGGACGACGCGGATGATGATGCCGGTCTTCCAGAGCGACCTGGCGCCGCTCGCGTGGCCGCGCGACGCGCTCGCGCCCCTGGTCACCCGCCTCCCCGGCGTACCCGGACTGCTGGTCGGCACGCTGTGCGGCGACCGGACGACGCCGTGGACGACCTGGCGGCTGCCGGGCTGAGGTTCAGCCCTCGACGACCTCCTCGTGCGGACGGCCGGGGTCGGGGTCGGCCGGGGCGGGCTGGTGGGCCCGGAGCGCCTCGAGCTGGGCGCACACCGCCACGCCGAGGAACAGGGCGATCGCCGACATCAGGCTCCACAGCAGGAGTGCGACGATGCCGGCCAGCGGACCGTAGGTGCTGCCGAACGACCCGCTCACGTTGACGTAGAGCGCGAGCCCGGCGGCGGCCGTCATGCTCAGCGCCACCGCGACGACGGCGCCGAGCGCCAGCCAGGACAGCGCCGGCTGCCGGCGCCGCGGCGCGTGGTCGAGCAGCACCGCGATGGTCGTGACGAGCAGGAGCAGCCCGGCCGGCCACCGCAGGACCTGCCAGGTGGTGTGGGCGCCGTCGGACCAGCCGTACTCGCTGACCATCGCGTCCCCGAACGCGCCGCCCGCGACCAGCAGGAAGAACCCGACGCCGACGGGCACGGCGAGGACCGCCGTGAGCACCGCGGCCCGGCCGTACTTGGCGAGGGCCGGCCGGTCGCGGCGGATGCCGTAGATGCGGTTGCTGCCCCGCTCGACCTGCGCCATGGCGGTGGCCATCGACACCAGCGCGAGCAGCAGCCCGATCACCAGCGCCACCTCGCCGGCCTGCTCAGAGCCACCCGAGACGGCGCCGGCCAGCGCGTCCTCGCCGTCACCGCCCGGCGACACGGCGTCGACGGTGAGCGCGACGACCCGCGACCAGCGGTCGTCGTCGACGTCGGCGGCCAGCCCGGTGGCGGCGAGCAGGAACGGCACGACGCCCAGGCAGGTCTGCAGGGCGAGGGCCCGGCTGTTGGTGAAGCCGTCGCCGTAGCGGAAGCGGACGAACGCGCCGACGAGCACGGCGCGGAGCCCGTGGTGGCGCACCAGGTGCCAGGCGTCCTCGGCGTCGAGCTCCTCGCCGTCCATCTCGGTGGTGACGGGGACCAGGCGGGCGGTGGTCATCGAGGAATCATGGCGTGCGCCGCCCCGGTCAGTTCACCTGGCGTCCGCGACCCTCCCAGTAGGGCGTGCGCAGGTCGCGCTTGAGGATCTTGCCGGTGGGGTTGCGCGGCAGCGGGCCGGTGATGTCGACCGACCGCGGGCACTTGAACGAGGCGAGGTGCTCGCGGCAGAACCCGATCAGCTCGGCCTCGGTGGCCTCCGCCCCCTCGTGCAGCGACACGACCGCCTTGACCGTCTCGCCCCAGGTGTCGTCGGGGACGCCGATGATCGCGACCTCCATGACCGCCGGGTGCTCCGCGAGGACCCGCTCGACCTCGGGCGAGTAGATGTTCTCGCCGCCGCTGATGATCATGTCCTTGAGCCGGTCCTCGACGTAGACGAAGCCGTCGGCGTCGACCTTGCCGAGGTCACCGGTGCGGAACCAGCCGTCGTCGGTGACGGCCTCGGCGGTGGCCTCGGGCTTGCCGAGGTAGCCCTGGAAGCGCTGCGGCGTCCGCAGCCAGATCTCCCCGTGCTCGCCAGTGCCGAGGTCCTCCCCCGTGCCGGGGTCGACGATCCGGACCTCCACCTCGGGGATCGGCTTGCCGGCCGAGACCAGGCGCTCCGGGTGACCGTCGGCCACGGCGTTGCGGTGGTCGTCGGAGCCGAGCTGGGTGACGACGCCGGCGACCTCGGTCAGGCCGTAGACCTGGAGGAAGTCGGTGTCGGGCCACGCCGCCATCGCGGCCCGTAGCAGCGGCGGCGGCATCGGCGCGGCGCCGTAGGTGTAGGTCTTGAGCGCCCCGAACAGCTTGATGGCGTCAGGGCCGGTCTGCAGCACCTGCGCGAGCACCGCCGGCACGAGGAAGGTGCGGTTGGCGCCGGCCAGGATCGCGCCCGCGAGCGAGGCCCCGTCGGGGTCGCGGGTCATCACGCTCGGGACGCCGTCGTTGATCGGGAAGAGCACGTAGGACGACCCGCCGACGTGGAACAGCGGCATGGCCACCATGCACTTGTCGCCCGGCTCGAACGACCAGCCGTCGTGGGCGTTGCGCGTGTGGCTGAGCATGTTGCGGTGCGACAGCATCACGCCCTTGGGGCGTCCGGTCGTGCCGGAGGAGTACATCACCAGGCAGGTGTCGTCGGGGCTGACGTCGTCCTGGCGACCGACGGGCGTGGCCGCCGCGAGCCACGCCTCGTAGTCGTCGCCGTCACCGCCGTCGGGCGTGACCTCGATGACCTTCTCCACCATCGACAGACGGTCGCGGATCTTATCGATGGTCGGCATCAGCTCGCTGCCGACGAACAGCACCCGGGCCCCGCAGTCGTTGAGCGCGTAGTCGACCTCGTCGCCCGCCGAGCGCCAGTTGACGATCGCGTGGGCCGCGCCGAGCGAGGAGGTCGCCATGGTGGTCTCGACGCAGGCGGGGTGGTTCTTGTCGAGGAACGCCACGACGTCACCACGACCGATGCCGAGCGCCCGCAGCCCGCCCGCGTTGCGGCGTACGCGGTCGTCCCACTCCCGCCAGCTGAACGTGCGGGAGAGGTAGGTGATCGCGTCGGCGTCCGGGGTCTCGGCCGCCCAGTGAGCGAGGCGGTCGTCGAGGTAGTGCGGCTCGGGTGCGCTCATGAAGCCATTGTGGCGAACCGCGTGTGAGCCAGGCCACAGTGTCCACGCGGGTTCTTCTCGCTCGCCCAGCGCTGTCTCAGCCGAGCCACAGGGTTGCGGACCAGTCTCGACACCATGAACGACACGCCCTCCTCGCCGCCGCCCTTCCCGCCGCACCAGCCCCACCAGCCGAACCAGGCCGACCAGCCGGACCAGCCGGGGTTCCAGGACTTCCGGGGCACCCCGCCGCCGCCCCCGGCCTACCCGCCGTCCTTCGAGTACCAGACCCAGGTCCTCCCCCAGCAGCCGCGACCGGTGGCCACGGCCGTCCCCCCGCGCCGGGGACGCAAGGGCTTCGCCGCGGGCGTGCTCGCCGCGACCCTGCTCGTCGGCGGTGGCGCCGGTCTCGGCGGAGCGGCGGCGTACGACGCCCTCGACGGTGACGACGCAGCCGGCCAGGCCTCGTCGTCCGGCCTCGCCAGCCCCGTGGTCGCCCGCAGCGACGACGACCCGGCCGCCGACGGGAGCGTCGAGCAGGTCGCTGCGGCCGTGCTGCCCTCCGTCGTCAAGCTCGACGTCAGCGGCGGCGAGGGCGCCGGATCGGGCTCCGGCATCATCCTCAGCTCCGACGGCCTCATCCTCACCAACACCCCCGTGGCCGAGGTCGCCGGCGACGGCGGCTCGATCACCGCGTCGTTCTCCGACGGCAGCCACGCCAAGGCCACGATCGTCGGCACCGACCCGCTCACCGACACCGCGGTCATCCAGGCCGAGGGCGTCAGCGGCCTGACCCCCGCCACCATCGGCCAGTCCGACGCGGTCGACGTCGGCGAGGAGGTCGTCGCGATCGGCTCGCCGTTCGGCCTCGACGCGACCGTCACCTCCGGCATCGTCAGTGCCCTCAACCGCCCGGTCGGGGTCGGCTCCGACGACCAGGGCAACGCCACGGTCTATCCCGCGATCCAGACCGACGCCGCTATCAACCCCGGCAACAGCGGCGGCCCGCTCGTCGACCTCGAGGGCCACGTCATCGGCATCAACTCCTCGATCCAGTCGACGTCCGACGGCTCCGGCGAGTCCGGCTCCATCGGCCTCGGCTTCGCGATCCCGATCGACGAGGTGCTGCCCGTCATCGAGCAGATGAAGAACGGCGACACCCCCACCCACGCCCGGATCGGCGTCTCCGTCCAGGACGTCGCCGCCACCGGCGGCGCGCTCGTCGTCGACGGCGCCCAGATCTCCCAGGTCGGCGACGACTCCGCCGCCGGCCAGGCCGGGCTCCAGGACGGCGACGTGATCACCAAGGTCGACGACACCCTCATCACCGGCTCCGACTCGCTGGTCGCGACCGTGCGGTCCTACCGGCCCGGTGACGACGTGAAGATCACCTACGAGCGCGACGGCAAGGAAGACACCGTCACGCTCACCCTCGACTCCGACGCGGACCCGACCGCCTCGGTCACGCTCGTAAAGCGGGGCCCCGCCCGAGACCGGGGCCCCGCGTCTGGGAGGGCGCACCCGACGGCCACCGGTCCCACCTGACCGGTGGCCGTTGGGATTTTCAGAGTGTCTTCTGGAACTCGCCCATCCGGGAGACCGGACGGAAGCCCAGCCGCTCGTTGACGCCGATCATGTGGCTGTTGACCTCGGCGTTCCAGGTGGCGACCCGGACGGCGTCGGGTCGCTCGCGCTGGAGGAGCCGGTGGTTGGCGACCTTGACCGCGAGGCCGAGGCGGTGGCCACGGTGGTCGCGGTGCACGAGGGTGCCCCACTGGAAGGCGGTCGTGGACGCGCTGCTCTGCACGAGCATCGAGTAGGCGACGACGGTGCCCGACGCGTCGAGCGCGACGGAGTGGTAGGCGGTCCGGTCCTGCCGGGCGATGCTCTCCTCCTGCTCGCGCAGGCGCGCCACGTCGGCCTTGACCGCCTCGTGCTCGAGCTCGCCCATCGGGGCCTCGGTCATCAGGCTGCCGTCGAGCTCGGCCCAGGTGGGGGCGAGCTCGTCGGGAACCGCACCGACCCAGGAGCGCAGCGCATAGCCGTCGTGGTGGGTCGCGGCCTCGGCCGCGAGCGGGTCGAGCAGCGCCTCGTCGACGGGCAGGTCGAGCCAGCGCTGCACGTCGCTCAGACCCAGGTCGAAGCCGGCGGACTCGGCGAAGGTGACGTCGCGCGAGCCGCCGCCGTCGTGGCCCGAGGTGCCCTGCTCGTAGCGCCAGCGGACCTCGGTGACGAGCCGGGTACGCCCCTCGGCGGCCACGGCCTCCTCGACGTGGTCGAGGAGCGCGCGCCCGTGGCCGCGCCCCTGGTGGGCCGGCGCCACGGCGACCTCGACGAAGGCGGAGGTGAGGTTCTCGAGCTGGGGCAGGCCTGCGGCGCCGACCGCGACGACCTCGCCGTCGACGGACCCGACGAAGCCGATCCGGCGTATGTCGGAGGTCGGGTTCTGCCACTGAGCGCGCAGCTCGTCGTAGGTGAAGGCCTGGGCGGCCTCGCCGACCGCGTGGTCGAGCGCGGCGGCATAGGCGGCGTACCAGGGCACGAAAAGGCCCTCGTCGTGCACGTCGAGCGTACTGGTCTCGAGCTGGCTCGGCTGGCTCATCGGCTGCGGACCACGCGTCCCTCGTCCCAGACCGGACCGTCGGACTCGTAGACCTCGCCGTCGGAGCCGTAGACGAGGAACCGGTCGAAGCCGCGGGCGAACCACCGGTCGTGGGTCACCGCGAGGACCGTGCCGTCGAAGGCGTCGAGGCCCTCCTCGAGCGCCTCGGCGGACTGGACGTCGAGGTTGTCGGTGGGCTCGTCGAGCAGCAGCAATGTGGCGCCGCTGAGCTCGAGGAGCAGGATCTGGAACCGCGCCTGCTGGCCACCGCTGAGCGACTCGAAGCGCTGCTCCGCCTGGGCGCTGAGCTCGTAGCGGTCGAGCACCCGGCTGGCCTGCTCGCGGCCCATGCCGGTGCGGCCCGCGCCGGCGGTGCCGCCCTCGCCGCGGTGGAGGATCTCGACCAGCGTGCGGCCGACGAGCTCGGGGTGGTCGTGGGTCTGCACGAACCACCCGGGTCGCACGCGCGCACCGAGCTTGGCCTGGCCGCGGTGCTCGACGGGCTTGATGACGACGTCGCCGACGGGCTGGTGCTCGACGTCGGGGTCGCTGCCGCCGATGGCGAGCAGGCGCAGGAAGTGGGACTTGCCGGAGCCGTTGGAGCCGAGGACGGCGACGCGCTCGCCGTACCAGACCTCGAGGTCGAAGGGCTTCATCAGTCCGGTCAGCTCCAGGTCGGTGCAGACGACGGCACGCTTGCCGGTGCGGCCGCCCTGGAGCCGCATCGAGACCTGCTGCTCGCGCGGCTGCTCGGTCGGCGGGCCGGCCTCCTCGAACTTGCGCAGCCGCGTCTGCGCGGCGCGGTACTGGCTCGACATCCCGTCGTTGTACTCCGACTTGATCTTGAGCCGCAGCACGAGCGCCTTGATCTTGGCGTGCTCCTCGTCCCAGCGCTTGCGCATCTCCTCGAACCGGGCGAAGCGGTCCTTGCGCGCCTGGTGATAGCTGGTGAAGCCGCCGACGTGGGTCCAGACCAGGTTGCCGCCACCGCCGGCGCCGAGCTCGACGGTGACGACGCGGGTCGCGGTGTTGTCGAGCAGCTCGCGGTCGTGGCTGATGAACAGGATCGTCTTGTCGGAGGTGCTGATCTTCTGCTCGAGCCAGATCTTGCCGGGCACGTCGAGGTAGTTGTCGGGCTCGTCGAGCAGGAGGACCTCGTCGGGGCCGGCGAGCAGGTACTCCAGCACGAGCCGCTTCTGCTCGCCCCCGCTGAGGGTCCTCAGCTCGCGGTACTTGGTGCGGTCGTAGGGCACGCCGAGGGCCTTGATCGAGCAGACGTCCCAGGTGACCTCGAGGTCGTAGCCGCCGGCGTCGCCGTAGTCGTGGAGCGCCTCGGCGTAGCGCATCTGGGTCTTCTCGTCGTCGGTCTCCATCAGCGCCAGCTCGCAGGCGTCGACCTTGGCCGTCGCCTCGCGGATCCGCGGCGGGCTGACCGACAGCAGCAGGTCGGCCACCGTCGGCTCGTTGCCATCGGCGCCAAGGCCGGCCTTGACGTCCTGGCGCATCACGCCGAGGCCGCCGGTGCGGGTGACCGCGCCGGCGTGCGGGACGAGGTCGCCGGTCACGATCCGCAGCAGCGTCGTCTTGCCGGCGCCGTTGGCCCCGACCAGCGCGACCTTGGCTCCCTCGCCGACGCGGAACGACACGTCGTCGAGCAGCACCCGCCCGTCGGGCAGCTCGTACCTGACCCCGCTCACGTCCACATGTCCCACGAGAAGCCATTGTCCGCTACCCGCTCGCCCGGGCGCACGTCGAATACGTCCCAGGTCCGTCCCGGCCGCCCCACAGACGGGTCACAGGGCTCGGGACCAGGGTCGTGACATGCAGACACACTCCCCCGATGCCCAGGTACGCCGGGTGGCCCGGTGGCGCCGCTCCCTCGTCGCCGGCGCGCTCACCGCGTCGCTCGGCGTCGTCGGACTGATCGGCGTCCAGGTCGCCGCCGACGCGGCGGACGACACCACGCCGGCGTCGGTCGTCTCGACCACGACGTCCGACACGTCGACCCCGTCGTCGGACCAGTCGTCGGACCAGTCGTCGAGCCGGTCGTCGGACTCCGGCGTCTCGTCGGGCTCGTCCGGGTCGAGCGACGCCACCTCGAGCGGGTCCTGATGCGCGCCGCGCACGAGTGGTCGCTCTGGTCGACCCGCGCCCGGGTCTGCGTGAGCGAGCCCCGGCTGCTCGACGAGGCGGTCGCGCGCACCCGCCTCGTGCTCGCCGAGGTTGACGACGCGGCCAACCGGTTCCGTCACGACTCCGAGATCAGCCGGCTCGGCGCCGGCACGACGCGTGTCTCGCCCATGCTCGCCGACCTGCTCCGGGTCGCGCTGCTCGCCGCCGAGACCACCGGCGGCGCGGTCGACCCGACCGTCGGTCGCGCCATGGTCGACCTCGGCTACGACCGGACGACCACGTCGATCGAGGACGCCGGGCGCCTCCCGCGGGCGACGCTGCCGGTCCCGGGCTGGCGCTCCCTGCGACTGGACGGCGACCGGCTGATGATCCCGGACGGCGTACGCCTCGACCTGGGCGCGACCGCCAAGGCCGCCGCCGCGGACCGGTCCGCCTCCCGGGCCGCGGAGGCGCTCGGCTGTGGCGTCCTCGTCAGCCTGGGCGGCGACATCGCGACCGCCGGCCCGGAGCCGATCGGCGGGTGGCAGGTACGGGTCACCGACCACCTCGACGACCCGGACGCGCACGTGACGCTGTCCGACGGCTGGGCGCTGGCGACGTCGAGCACCGTGCGCCGTACCTGGCGGCGCGCCGGCCGGACCTGGCACCACATCGTCGACCCGGCGACCGGCCGGTCGGCAGCCACCGACTGGCGCACCGTCAGCGTCGCCGCACCGACCTGCGTCGAGGCCAACGCGGCCGCGACCGCGGTGGTCGTGCGGGGACGCGGCGGGCTCGCCTGGGTGCGCGACCTCGCCCTCCCGGCCCGCCTGGTCGACGACGCCGGACGCGTCCACCTCGTCGGCGGCTGGCCGCCCGAGGCCGGGTCGGGGAGGGCGGCATGAACCTCGACTCCGCCCTCTGGGCCCTCGGCCGCGGCATCGGTCTCGTCGCCCTGCTGCTGCTCACCGTCTCCCTCGTGCTCGGCGTGCTCGCTCGCTCCGGGCGCCCGGTCGGCCCGATCGGCCGCTTCGGCGTCACCGACCTGCACCGCACCGCCGCGATGACGGCGGTCGGGCTCGTGGCCGTGCACGTGGTCTCGCTGCTCTTCGACTCCTACGCCCAGCTGCGGCTCGTCGACCTGGTGGTGCCGTTCCTCGGCGCCTACCGCCCGCTGTGGCTGGGGCTCGGCACGCTGGCGATCGACGTCCTGCTCGTCGTCACGATCGTGAGCCTGCTGCGCCAGCGGGTCGGGCCACGGGTCTTCCGCGCGGTCCACCTGACGACCTACGCCCTGTGGCCGACGGCTCTCCTGCACTCGCTCGGCACCGGCACGGACGCCGGCTCGCTCGCCATGAACTCGTTCGTGGCGCTGTGCGTCGCCTCCGTCGTCGCCGCGCTGGGCTGGCGGCTCGCGCCGTCGTACGCCGGGCGCGGCCGGGTCCGCGTCGAGCGCAAGGTGGCGGCATGAGCACGACGACGCTGGGTCTGCTCGCTGCTCCGCCGGCCGACCGGCTGCCCGTGCTGTCGCTGCCCGAGCTGGTCGCGGCGGTCGAGGCGGCCGGGCTGACCGGACGCGGGGGCGCCGGCTTCCCGACCACGACCAAGCTGCGTGCCGCCGCCGGCGCCCGCGGGCTGGTCGTCGTCGCCAACGCCATGGAGGGTGAGCCGCTCTCGAGCAAGGACGCCGTTCTGCTGGCCCGGGCGCCGCACCTCGTCCTCGAGGGTCTGGCTCTGGTGAGCGCTGCTCTCGGCGCCACGCGACGCGTGGTCGGAGCCGGGTCGCACCTGCCGGTCGCGGCGCTCCGACCGGTGGCGTCGGCGTACGACGTCGAGGTGGTCGTCGTGCCCGGCGGCTTCGTCTCCGGTCAGGAGTCGGCGCTCGTGCGCGGGCTGTCCGGGCTCCCGGCGGTGCCGACCGACCCGCTGGTGCGCGTCACCACGCGCGGGGTCGACGGCCGTCCGACCCTGGTGCTCAACGCCGAGACCCTGGCCTCGGTGGCCATGGCGGTGCGCTTCGGTCCTGCCGCCGCCGCGAGCCGGCTGTTGACCATCAGCGGGGCCGTCGAGGCCCCCGGCGTCGTCGAGGCCCCGCGCACCGCGCTGCTGGGCGACGTCGTCGACCGGGCACGACCGGGTCCGCTGCGCGCCGTGCTGGTGGGTGGCTACCACGGTGGCTGGGTCCCGGCCGGCGCGCTCGGCACGTCGCTCGCCGACCTCGCCGTCGGCGCTGGCGTGCTCCACGTCCTTGGCGCCGGCACCTGCCCCCTCGCAGCGACCGCGCGGATCGCGACCTACCTCGCCGGCGAGACAGCCGGCCAGTGCGGCCCGTGCGTCAACGCCCTGCCCCGCGTGGCCGACACGCTGGCGCGGCTCGCGTCAGGTCCACCCGACCCGCGGCTGCCCGCAGAAGTCGCCCGCCTGTCGGCTCTGGCCGCCGGTCGCGGCGCCTGCGCCCACCCCGACGGGACGGTGCGGATGGTCCTCAGCGCGATGCAGGTCTTCGCCGACGACGTCGCGGCGCACCTGGAGGGGCGGTGCACGGCATGACCGGACCCGCACGGCTGCACCTGGACTGGACCCGGTGCGACGGCCACGGCTCCTGCGCCGAGCTGCTCCCGGAGCTGCTCGTCGCCGACGAGTGGGGCTACCCGGTCGCGCGCGCCGGAGAGCGCGACCCGGTCGTCCCGGCCGGGCTCGAGGCTCGTGCCCGGCA
The DNA here is from genome assembly GCF_030655615.1 of Nocardioides sp. Taxonomy (GTDB): domain Bacteria; phylum Actinomycetota; class Actinomycetes; order Propionibacteriales; family Nocardioidaceae; genus Nocardioides. The sequence continues at coordinate 4,760 of NZ_JAURVJ010000020.1, read as the reverse complement.
CGCCGCCCGGTCCTGCCCGCTCATGGCGTTGCGGCTGTTGCCACCGGCCCGAGGTCGTCCAGCACCGCCCGAACGTACGGCGCCGCTGTCATCACCTGCTCCCAGGTGAACCGCAGCACGCGGTAGCCCGCCACCGCGAGGGCGGTGTGCCGTACGCAGTCGCGGCCGTGTGCCCGGTGGTCACCGTGGAACGACCACGAGTCGGCCTCGATGACGATGCGGCGGCCTACGTCGACGAGGTCGGGCTCGAAGGTCATGGTGCGCGTCGCGATCGGCACCTGGGGCTCGACGTCGAGCACCCCCGACTCGATCACGATGGCTCGGAGGACCGACTCGAACGGGTTCGCCGCGCGAGCGTCGGCGTACCTCGCCACCTTGCGGGCCTGGGCCGACCCCGGCCCGCGGAGGTCGCGCGTGGCTTCCTCGAGCTGGTCAGCGGTGATCGCGCCGTGGCGCAGGGCCGAGTCGGCGACCGTCAAGGCCTCGTCGAACGCGAGCTTCCGCGCGCAGTCGACCACGGTCCGCAGCGCGGTCGTGACGCCGTTCGCCACCTCGTCGTCAGCCAGGTCGGCCCAGGTGACCTGGCACCGAGCCTGGTCCTCACGGCTCACCTTGCGGTTGCGCGGAACCGTCACCCAGGTCTGCTGGGGAACGTGCTTGAGCTCCCACCCGTGCTGCTGAGCGGCGCTGAGGTGGCTGAGCACGGCGACGAGCTCGCCAGCGGTACGACGCTGTCCGCGCACTCCCACCAGCCCGTACCGGGACCGCGCGAGCTGCTCGACCTCGCCGCGCTCGAGCGCGCCGCGCAGCCGCCGGCGCGACGTCATCGCAAGCACCTCGCTCGTGCCGCCCACGCCTCCGAGCCGGGTCAGCGCCGCCACCGCGTCCATGTCGTCAGCGTGCCGCGGATCGCCAGACGACGTCCGGAGTTATCCACAGGGGCCCGTCAGACGTGCAATGGGCCCGGGAGCCGACGTCCAGGGGGCTTCCGACGGGCTATTGCACGTCTGACGGGCCCTCAGTCACCACCCGCGGACCTGCCCTGCCACCACCTGGGCGAGGGCTTGGGTGGGGGCGTTGACGGTGACGATGCGGTTGCGGCACAGGCTCGCGACCCAGCTCGCGCCCTCCCGGCGAGCGGGCCGACGCAGCGCCGCGCAGCGAGGGACGCCGTTCGCCACGCTGACGGACACCCGCGGGTCTGCCGGCACCTCGGCGGTCACGCCGGCGTCGAGGTCGAGCGTCCGCCAGGACGCGACGTCCGGGGGCTCCTCGCCAGCTGGGCCGGCCGAGGCCAGGATCCGTCGGGCGGTGTCCGGGTCCGTGCCGCTGACGAAGACGTACGCCGCCCCGATGCTGACGTAGCCGCCGTCGGCCCCGATCTCGCCCAGCTTCGTCGCGATGTCGATGTCGACGTCGGTGACGGCGTGCACCTGCGGCCCTCCGTCGTCGCAGCCGGTCCCCGCGGGAGCCAGCGTCACGCCCTCGCGCTCGCAGGAGGCTGCGGGCACGGGGCCCCAGCCCACCGGCACGTCAACCGCGAGGCCGTCGAGGAGCGCGACCCGCTGCCACGTGTCGGGGCGGGCCGAGCCGGCGACGACCTGCGCGAGGGCCAGGGTGGGGGCGGTGACGCGGACGGTCGGGCCGTCCTCCGGCGTGGTGGCGTAGAGCCAGCGGCCGTCCGCGACCTCTCGGCCGTCGGCGTACCGGGCGTCGCCGGTGACGTCGTCGCGGACGTCCACCTCGACGGCACCGGTCGGGAGGTCGGGCAGGGGGTAGGTGAGACCCCCCTCGGCCACGACGTCGGTCCACGGCGCCGCCAGGTCGGAGACCTCGTCGCCCTCCTCGCGCGCCGACCCCAGGATCCGCAGCGCCAGCTGGCGGTCGTCGGTCGAGACGCTCACGTCCGCGGCGGCCAGCTCGACGTGCCCCAGCCACGCGGAGGAACCGGCGCCGCCGCGGTAGTCCGAGGCCGGGTGCAGACCGGGGCCGAAGACGTAGTCGAGGTTGCCGCTGTCGACGGCGAAGCCCACCGTCTCGGACTCGTCGCAGGGGTCGTCGCGACCGGGAGCGCCCCACTCGAAGAACCCGGGGCACTCCGCGTTCTCGGGGTAGGCGACCCAGTCCGGCGGCACGTCGACCAGGAGCGTGCCGGGCTCGAGGTCGTTGCGAAAGGGCTCGTAGTCGAAGGACACGGTCTGCCACCCGTCGTCGGTGACCCCCACGACGCTGCGGTCAGTGGCGTCGTCGCGACCCGCGACCACCCCGACGATCCCGAGCGGTACGACGACCGCGACCACCGCCAGCGCCGCGCCGACGGACAGCCGACGACGACGGCGGGAGCGGGTCCGGCGCCGGGCGCCGTCGGCGAGGCCGACCGCGCCCACGACGTCCTCGCTGCCCGCGACCAGCGCCGACCGCAACCGGTCCTCGAAGTCACCCATCGTGGTCCTCCTCCTCGAGCTCACCGAGCTCGGCCCTCAGGGCGGCCAGCCCACGTGAGACCCGCGAGCGCACGGACCCCTCGCGGACGCCGGTGAGGGCGGCGATCTCGGCGTACTCCAGCTGTTCGTAGAAGCGCAGGACCACCGCCGTGCGATGGATCTCGGGCAGCGCTCGGCAGGCCAGCCAGATCCGGCGGCGGTCGTCGGGCTCGGGTCCGGCGCGGTCCGGGGCCACCGTGTCGGCGACCTGGGCGACCGGTGTCACCCGGCGCCGCCACGCCCGCCAGCGCGACGTGTGGGCGTTGACCACCATCCGGCGCACGTAGGCGTCGACGTCCTCGACGGCGCTGATCCGCGCCCAGCGCGGCAGCGCGCGGGACAGCGCCTCCTGGACGACGTCCTCGGCCTCGCGCGGGTCGCCGGTCAGCGTGCAGGCGAGCCGCAGCAGGGCCGGGCCGCGAGCCGCGACCCAGTCGTCGAACGTCGGGTCACCCACCCTCTGCTCCGCCCGCTCGGTCCGCACGGCCACCGTCTTCACGCATCTTCAACGCCGCGACCCCCGATCGTGTTGCGAACCCGCCGGTCGGGTAGGAATCCCGCATGGCCCGCACCCGCGCCCTGCTCGCCACCGCGGCGCTCGTGCTGACCGCGGGTCTCGCGGCGTGCAGCGGCGACGACGCCCCGGCGCCGGGCGACCCGACGGTCACCGCGCGCGCCAAGCCGCGTCCGCCCGCGCGGCCGGCTCGGCTCGTGCGCGAGGGCCCGCCGGTGGAGGTGCGGGTGCTGCAGTACAACATCCAGTTCGCCGACGCCGGGATCGACGGGGTCGTCGACGACATCCGGGCGGCCGACGCCGACATCGTGCTCCTCAACGAGATCGACGACCGCCGCAGCACCGGCGGGCTCCTGCAGCCGCGCTACCTGGCCAGGAAGCTCGGCATGAACGTCGCCTTCGACCCCAACGGCACGGTCCGACACGGAGTGCGCGGCAACGCGGTGCTCACGTCGTTCGACATCGCCTACGTGCGCCGGTTCGACCTGCCGACCCCCGACGGCACCGAGAAGCGGGGGCTGATGGACGTCGTGGTCCGCCAGGGCGACGTGCAGCTCGACGTGTGGACGACGCACCTCAACCCCGACGTCGGGACCCTCGCCCAGGCCCGTCGCGTGCGCACCATCATCGGCGAGCCCGCCTGCACGACCGTCCTCGCCGGCGACCTCAACGTGAAGCCCTACCGCAACCCGCCGACGCTGCTGCGCGAGCACCTGGGCGACGTGTGGCGCTACGTCGGCGACGGGGCCGGCGGTACCAACCGTGCCGGCAACCGGCGCATCGACTACATGTACTTCGCCCGGGCCGAGCCGGTCTCGGCCGAGGTCCGACCGCGCGGCAGCTCCGACCACCGCGGCCTCCTCGGCACTTTCTCGGTCGACCCGGACGACAACTGCTGACAGCCTGTCCCCTCGTGGACGCCGAGGAGCGCTGGACCGACCCCGTGTGGCTCGCCGGCGCGCACGCCTGGATCGACGCCCGGCTGGCCGACCTCGGACGGCCGCGCACCGGTGAGATCGAGCAACCGCACGTCCGCACCTGGGGCACCGTGATGCGGGTGCCGACCGCCGACGGGACCGTCTGGTTCAAGGCACCGGAGGACGCGCTGCGCCACGAGGCCGCGGTGCACGCCGTCGTGGCCGCCCGCCGACCCGACCGGGTCCCGCCGCTCCTCGCCGTCGACGCCAGCCAGGGCTGGATGCTGTCGGCCGACGCCGGGCGCCGGCTGCGCGAGGTGGTCGAGGAGGAGCGCAGCCTCGCGCGCTGGCACGACGTCCTCGGCGCCTGCGCCGAGATCCAGCTGGCCTGCGAGCCCGACGTGCCGGCCCTCCTCGCGGCCGGCGTGCCGCACCGCCCGCTCGCCACGCTGGCCGCCGACTACGCCGCGTTCGTGGCGAGGGTCGAGGTCGAGCCACGTTTCCGCGACGCCGCCGGCACCGTCGCCGAGATGGCGACGCGGCTGGCGTCGTACGGGATCACCGAGACGGTCCAGCACGACGACCTGCACGACGGCCAGGTCTTCGTGCCGCCCGCCCGCTCGTCGGCGGCGCCGCACCTGATCCTCGACTGGGGCGACGCGTGCGTCACGCACCCGTTCTTCACGCTCTCGGTGACGCTGCTCGGGGTCGTCTCGTTCGGTGTCGACGACGTCACCGGCTCCGAGGACACCGCGCCCTTCCGCGACTCCTACCTGGCGCCGTACGCCGCGGCCCAAGGCGCCACGGTCGCCGACCTCCGCGAGCCCGCCGACCTCGCGGCCCGGC
>NZ_JAURVJ010000016.1 GCF_030655615.1 Nocardioides sp. | reverse complement strand
TGAGGACGTCCTCGTAGTGCGAGCGGTCGAAGACCCCGACGTAGCCGGGCAGGGGCAGGGCGCGCTCGATCCGCCAGAGGAAGTCGTGGGCGCGCTCCTCCTCGGTCGGGGCCTTGAACGAGGTGATCCGCACCCCCTGCGGGTCGAACAGGCCGACGGTGTGGCGCAGGGTGCCGCCCTTGCCCGAGGTGTCCATGCCCTGGAGCACCAGCAGCACCGACCGGTTGCCGTCGGCCTTGCCCTCGGCGAACAACCGCTCCTGCAGCTCCGCGAGCTCGTCGCCCATGGCCAGGAGGTCGGCGGCGCCGGACTTCTTCTTGCCGTCGTAGCCCGGGGCGGCGTCGGTCTCGATCGCTGCGAGGTCGACGGGACCGGAGGTCAGACGCAGGGCGTCCGCGATGCTGCTCATGGCCACCACCCTAGTGATGGCCGGGCCGGTCAGCCTGTGTCAGCGGGCGGCGAACAGTCGGCGTCCGACGCCGATGATCCCGAGGACGGCGAAGACGCCGAAGAGCGCGAGGTCCTTGCCGTACTCCTTGAGGACGTCGGGCTCGGTCAGCGCCATCCGGACGAACGTGAGGCGCGACGGGTCGGTGATGCCGAGGGTGTCGTAGACGTCCCAGGCGTCGCTCGCGACGATGGCGAAGAACGCGATGGCGACGCCGACGACGATGAGGACGAGCAGCGGGACCAGACCCTTGCGAGGTGAGCGGCCGGCGGCCTTCTCGTAGAGGTAGGCCGCCCCGAACGCGATCACCAGGCTGCTGATGGCGGCGACGTAGCCCAACCGCCAGATGACCACGGTGAGGGCGACCCCGCCGACGACGGCGCCGAGCGCGGCCAGGAGGCCGAGGCCGACGCGCTCGGTCGGCTGGACCGTGTCCGTCGCGGGCGGGGTGGGCTGGGTCGGGTAGGGCGACTGGTGGGACATGGGGAGCTCCGTTTCGGACGGACCGGGTCGGCCCGGGCGTGGGGGTGGGGCGGTGCTGGGGTGGCCCGCACCCTCTGAACGAGGGGTGGGCGCGGTGGTTACGGGCGGGGGTGCTCAGCCGACGACGGTGCGCAGGTCGAGGGTGCATCCCACCACGGTGTCGACCGAGCCGTCGGCCTGGGGCTCGTCGAACCAGAGGCCCTCGACGTACCCCGCCTTGGCCAGGGCGCGCAGCGAGGCCCGGTTGCGGTGGTCGGGCGCGGCGAACGCCCCGGTGGCGTCGGGGTGTCGGTCGCGCAGCTGCGTGGCCCAGGCCCACAGGCAGCGGGTCCCGATCCCGCGGCCGACCCACTCGGGCCGACCGATCAGGTAGTCGACGCCGATCGCGTCGGGGTCGGGCACGAGCAGCGCGTGGTCGGGGTAGTCGCGGATCCGGTAGTCCTGGGCCAGACCGACCGAGCGGCCGTTGACCTCCCAGACCCACATCGTGGTGGCGGACGTGCCCTCGATGCGGGGCGCGTACTTGGCGATGGCCGCGTCGAGGTCGGGGACGTCGTCATCCCACCACCTGCGCACGTGGTCGGCCGCACGCCAGGTCACGACGTCGGGCAGGTCACCGTAGGTCAGCGGTCGGAGCGCGACCTTGAGGGACGGGTCGACCGCGAACCGCTTGACCCCGCCCGAGAGGTCGACGGCGACCGGGTCGTCGACCCCGGGCGTCGTGCGCCGGGCGGCGGCCCACCAGGACTCCCCCGGTCGGACCGTGGTCAAGAAGGTGTCCTCGTCGACGCGAACCTCGACCTTGACCTCGACCTCGACCTCGACCCGGGTCACGGCGTCAGGAGCGGGCGCGGCTCACCAGCGGAGCCTGGGAGGACCACGGGAAGTCGACCCAGGCGTCGGTGGCCTTCCACGAGTAGTCGGGGCGCACGACGGAGCGCGACTTCTCGTAGACGACCGCGGTGCGGGCCTCGGCGACGTGGCCGGCGCAGTACTCCTGGACGTGACGCAGGGTCAGGCCGGTGTCGGCGACGTCGTCGGCGATCAGGACGCGGAGCCCGGCGAGGTCGACGACCGAGGGCACCGGCGGCAGCATCATCGGAACCTCGAGCCGCTCGTCGACGCCGGTGTAGAACTCGACGTTGACCGTCGAGAGGTTCTTGACGTCGAGGGCGTAGGCCAGGCCCATCCCGAGGGCGAGACCGCCGCGGGCGATGGACAGGATCACATCGGGCTCGAACCCGTCGTCGACCACCTGACGGGCCAGGTCGTCGACCGACTCACCGAAGGACTGCCAGGTCAGGACCTCACGCGGAAGCGACACGACCGGCAGTCTGGCACGGTCAGACCTCGACGTCAGGAGCCTCTCGCCCGGAGGTCGCGAGCTCGTCCTTGACCACGGCGTAGGCCTGGCCCGCGCCGTAGCCCTTGCGGGCCAGCATCCCGACCAGGCGACGGGTGGCGGTGGTGTCGTCGACGCGGCTGAGCGAGCGCAGCTTCTTGCGGACGAGGGCGCGGGCAGCCTCCTCCTCGTCGGCCGGGTCGACCTCGTCGAGCGCCTCGCGGGCGACCTCGTCGTCGATCCCCTTGCGGCGGAGCTCCTGGGCCAGGGCACGGCGGGCCAGGCCCTTGCCGCCGGCAGAGCCGCGGCCGAAGATCCAGGCCCGGGCGAACGCGTCGTCGTCGACCAGCCCGACCTCCTCGAACCGGACGAGCAGCCGGCTCGCGACGTCGTCGGGGACGCCCTTGCCGGCCAGCTTGTCGGCGAGCTCGCTGCGGGAGCGGGCCCGGCCGGTCAGCTGGTCGAGCAGGATCGTCCGCGCGACCGACTCGGGGTCGGCGTCGGGGCCGAGAGCCACCGGGTCGGCCGGGGCCAGCCAGCGGTTGGCGGACCGGCGGCGCCTGGTCGACGTACTCGGGTCGCCCTGCGGGTCGGGCGGGTCGGGCGGGTCGGGCGGGTCGGCCTGGTCACGACCGGCCGACCGCGTCCACGCGGCGACGCCCTCGTGGACGTCGCCGCGCCACGGCTCAGAAGTCGTCGACACCGATCGGCTTGTCGCTCAGGTCGGAGAGCTCGTCGGCCGGCTTCTCGACGCTGGGGCCGACACCGAGCTTCTCGAGGATCTTCTTCTCCAGCTCGTTGGCCAGGTCGGGGTTGTCCTTGAGGAACGTGCGGGCGTTCTCCTTGCCCTGGCCGAGCTGGTCGCCGTCGTAGGTGTACCAGGCGCCGGCCTTGCGGACGATGCCCGCCTCGACGCCGACGTCGATGAGGCCACCCTCGCGGCTGATGCCCTTGCCGTACATGATGTCGAACTCGGCCTGCTTGAACGGCGGGGCGACCTTGTTCTTGACGACCTTGACCCGGGTGCGGTTGCCGACCATGTCGGTGCCGTCCTTGAGGGTCTCGATGCGACGCACGTCGAGGCGGACCGAGGAGTAGAACTTCAGCGCGCGGCCACCGGTCGTGGTCTCGGGCGAGCCGAACATGACGCCGATCTTCTCCCGGAGCTGGTTGATGAAGATGGCGGTGGTGCCGGAGTTGTTGAGGGCACCGGTCATCTTGCGCAGCGCCTGGCTCATCAGGCGGGCCTGGAGACCGACGTGGCTGTCACCCATCTCGCCCTCGATCTCGGCGCGGGGCACGAGCGCGGCCACCGAGTCGATGACGATGAGGTCGAGCGCGCCGGAGCGGATGAGCATGTCGGCGATCTCGAGCGCCTGCTCACCGGAGTCGGGCTGCGACACCAGCAGGGCGTCGGTGTCGACGCCGAGGTTGGCCGCGTAGTCGGGGTCGAGCGCGTGCTCGGCGTCGATGAAGGCGACGATGCCGCCCGCGGCCTGGGCGTTGGCCACGGCGTGCAGCGCGACCGTCGTCTTGCCCGAGGACTCCGGGCCGTAGATCTCGACGACCCGGCCGCGCGGCAGGCCGCCCAGGCCGAGGGCCACGTCGAGGGCGATCGACCCGGTCGGGATGATCTCGAGGGGGGCGCGCGTCTCGTCGCCGAGGCGCATGACCGAGCCCTTGCCGAACTGCTTCTCGATGTTGAGAAGCGCCGCATCCAGGGCCTTGTCGCGGTCTCCACCAGCCATGATCTTGTGTCCTTACGTCAGTGTGTGTCGGATGTGAGGTCGTCGTCCTGATCTGTCCGGCGAGACGCTAGGGGTGACCACCGACAGTCCGCATCACCGAACGACCTGCCTGTGGATGACCGCCTGGATCAACGCCTCCAACGCGCACGAATCTATGCCGAACACACGTTCGAAGCCACCCGACACGCCGGTCCGGGTGGGTGACGGGTTCGGTGGGGGTGCGGGTGGGGCCGGTCGCGGGGCCGGTG
>NZ_JAURVJ010000015.1 GCF_030655615.1 Nocardioides sp. | reverse complement strand
CGCGATCACGACCATCACGGCGGCCACGAGACCATCGAGCACGCGCCACGCTCCCGGTCGGGCGAAGATCGGCCGGAGGACCGCGGCACCGCGACCGAGGACCGTGAACCAGGTGGCGCTGCTGAGCACCGCGCCGACGGCGAACGACCAGCGCCCGTCACCGTGCGCGTCCGCGACCGACCCGAGGAGGACCAGCGTGTCGAGGTAGACGTGGGGATTCAGCCAGGTCAGGGCGAGGATCGCGGCGAACGTCGCCCGGCGACCGGCGCCGCCGCCCGACGCCTCGGCCGTCAGGACGGAGGGTCGCCACGACCGCCTGGCCGCCAGGGCCGCGTACCCCAGGAGGAACGCGGCCCACGCGATCCGCACCGCGAAGGCGAGCCCCGGGACCGCCTCGAGCACCGCGCCGGCCCCCGCGACCCCGGCCACGATCAGGACGGCGTCCGACAGCGCGCAGGTGGCGACGACGAGACCGACGTGCTCGCCGCGGAGCCCCTGCCGCAGCACGAAGGCGTTCTGCGCCCCGATGGCGACGATGAGGCTGAGACCGGTCAGCAGACCGGCGGCGGTGGAGGCGAGCACGCCCTCACGCTAGGTGTGTGACGTGCTGAAGGCCAACGAAACAATCTGTAGACCCTTTAGCATCGCTACATGCAGCCCGACCAGCTCGCCGCCCTCGCCGCGATCGTCGAGCACGGCACCTTCGAGGCCGCCGCCCGCAGCCTGCACGTCACGACGAGCGCGGTGAGCCAGCGGATCCGGGCGCTCGAGACGTCCACCGGCCAGGTGCTGGTCCGGCGTACGACGCCCTGCGCGGCGACGCCCGCGGGGGAGGTCCTCGTCCGGCTCGCGCGCCAGTGGGCGCTGCTGCTCGACGAGGCGCGCGCCGCGCCCGACGCGCCGGTCGTGGTCGACCTCCCGGTGGCGGTCAACGCCGACTCGCTCGCGACCTGGTTCCGTGGCGTGGTGGGCGAGGTCGCCGGCTGGTCCGGCGTCCGGCTGCGACTGCACGTCGAGGACCAGGGCTGGTCGTCCGACCTCCTGCGCCGCGGCGACGTGCTGGCCGCGGTGACCTCGGACCCCGTCGCCGTCCAGGGCTGCACCGTCGATCCGCTCGGCTCCATGCGCTACCGCCCGGCCGCGACACCGGCGTTCGCCGACCGGTGGCGCGCCGGCCGCGGCTACGACTGGGCAGTGATGCCGGTCGTCGTCTTCAACGACAAGGACGCCCTGCAGCACGACCTGCTCGTCGCACGCGGCCTCGGCCCGCCCCCGGTCGTGCACCGGGTCCCGACCTCTGCCGACTTCCACGAGGCCGTGCGCCTCGGGCTCGGCTGGGGCCTGCTGCCCTCGCCCCAGCTCGACCCCGACCTGGTCTCCGGCGCGCTCGTCACCCTGTCGGCACGCGACCACGTCGACGTACCGCTCTTCTGGCAGCGGTGGCGGCTTGAGTCACCCACGCTGGCGCGCCTGACCGCCGCCGTGGCTGCCGAGGCCGACCGCACGCTGACCCGTCGTACATCGACGACGGGTCACCGCGAGCACGGCCGAAAATGACGCTGACCCGTCCTCGATCTACGACGGGTCACCGTTCTTGGGGTCAAAACAACGTTGACCCGTCGCGTCCACGCGACGGGTCAGCGAGGTGGGTGGATCAGAAGGAGGCCTCGTCGAGGTCCATCAGGGCGAGGTCGGTGGCCTCGGCGATGACGCGCTCGGCGGAGACCTTGGGCAGGTTGTGCAGCGCGAAGAACTGCGCAGCGGCGATCTTGCCCTCGTAGAACGCCTTGTCCTTGGCGGAGACCTCGCCGCCGAGCTTGCCGAGGGCGACCTCGGCGCCGCGCAGCAGCAGCCAGGCGCAGACGACGTCGCCGAGGACCATGAGCAGGCGGCTGGTGTTGAGGCCGACCTTGTAGACGTTGCGGACCTCGTCCTGCGCCGACATCAGGTCGTTGATCATGTGACCGACGATGGCGTTGGCGTCGTCGAGGGCGGTGGCGAGCAGGGCGCGCTCGTTCTTGAGGCGGCCGTTGCCGCCCTCGGCGTCGAGGAACTTCTGGATCTCGCCGGCGATCGTGCCGAGCGCCTTGCCCTGGTCCTTGACGATCTTGCGGAAGAAGAAGTCCTGGCCCTGGATCGCGGTGGTGCCCTCGTAGAGGGTGTCGATCTTGGCGTCGCGGACGTACTGCTCGACGGGGTACTCCTGCAGGAAGCCGGACCCACCGAAGGTCTGCAGCGACTCGGTGCCGAGCAGGACCCACGAGCGCTCGGAGCCGTAGCCCTTGACGATCGGGAGCAGCAGGTCGTTGACCGCGTTGGCGGCCTTGGTCTCCTCGGACAGGCCTTCGCCGGCGTGCTCGGCGAGCTGGATCTTGTCCTGCCACGACGCGGTGTAGAGCACCAGCGAGCGCATGGCCTCGGAGAAGGACTTCTGGACCATCAGCGAGCGGCGTACGTCGGGGTGGTGGGTGATCGTGACGCGCGGCGCCGTCTTGTCGCCCGACTGCGTGAGGTCGGCGCCCTGCTGGCGCTCCTTGGCGTAGTCGAGGGCGTTGAGGTAGCCGGTGGAGAGGGTGGCGATGGCCTTGGTGCCGACCATCATCCGGGCGTTCTCGATGACCTGGAACATCTGGGCGATGCCGTTGTGGACCTCGCCGAGCAGCCAGCCCCTGGCGGGCGCGCCGTTGCCGACCGAGCTGTCGCCGAAGGTGACCTCGCACGTGTTGGACACCTTGATGCCCATCTTGTGCTCGACGTTGGTGACGTAGACGCCGTTGCGCTCGCCGGTCAGCTCGCCGGTCTCGTGGTCGAAGTGGTGCTGCGGCACGAGGAAGAGCGAGAGGCCCTTGGTGCCGGGGCCGCCCGCGCCCTCGACGCCCACGGGGCGCGCGAGCGTGAGGTGCATGATGTTCTCGCTCATGTCGTGCTCGGCCGAGGTGATGAAGCGCTTGACGCCCTCGATGTTCCACGAGCCGTCGTCGTTGGCGGTGGCCTTGGCGCGGCCGGCGCCGACGTCGGAGCCCGCGTCGGGCTCGGTGAGGACCATGGTCGCGCCCCACTGGCGCTCGACCATCAGCTGGGCGATGCGCTGGTCGCGCTCGTTGCCGTTGCGGTGGACGACGCCCGCGAAGGCGGGGCCGGCGGCATACATCCACACGGGGGCGTTGGAGCCGAGCACCATCTCGCCCAGGGCCCACACCAGCGACGACGGGGCGGGCGTGCCGCCGAGCTCCTCGCTGATCTGGAGACGCCAGAACTCGGAGTCCATCCAGGCCTGGTAGCTCTTCTTGAACGACTCGGGGATCGGCGCGGTGTTGGTCGCCGGGTCGAAGACCGGCGGGTTGCGGTCGCTGTCCTCGTAGGACGCGGCGAGGTCCTCGCGGGAGAGGCGCTCGACCTCGGCCAGGATCGTGCGGGCCGAGTCGGCGTCGATCTCGGTGAAGGGGCCGGTCCCGAGGATCTCGTCGCGTCCGAGCACCTCGAAGAGGTTGAACTCGATGTCGCGCAGGTTGCTCTTGTAGTGGCTCACGGACCCACCCGTTTCTTCGTCTGGTGTCGGGGCACGGTTCGACCACAGGGGCTACCGGCCAGTAACAACATGTTACTGGGCGGTACGCCGTGGGGCAAGGTCGGGTGGGTCACCCCCGGGCGGGGTGCGACGAGGGGCCGGCCCGGGTGAGCCGGCTGGGCTCAGACGAACGCGCTCTCGCCGGTGATCGCGCGGCCGACGATGAGGGTGTTGATCTCGCGGGTGCCCTCGTAGGAGTAGATCGCCTCGGCGTCGGCGACGAAGCGGCCGACGTGGTGCTCGAGGAGGATGCCGTTGCCGCCGAGGACCTCCCGGGCCCAGCCGACGGTCTCGCGCATCCGGACGGTGCTGTGGGCCTTGCAGAGCGAGGCGTGCTCCTCACGGAGGCTGCCGGCGTCCTGGAGCTGGGAGGCGCGGGCGTTCATCGCGGTCGAGGCCGTGATGTTGCTGAGCATCTTGACCAGCAGGTCCTGCACCATCTGGAACGAGGCGATCGAGCGGCCGAACTGCTGGCGCTGCTTGGTGTAGCGCAGCGCGTGCTCGAAGGCGCCGCGCCCGCAGCCGGCCGCCTGCCAGGCCACGTCCATCCGGGTCACGCGCAGGACGCGGGCGGTGTCGGCGAAGCTGTCTGCCTCCTGGAGGCGGTCGCTCTCGGCGACGCGTACGTCGACCAGGTCGATCTCGGCGTTCTGCACGACCCGCAGCGCGATCTTGTCCTCCTGCTTGGTCGCGGTCAGCCCCTCGGCGTCACCCGGGACCACGAACCCCTTGACCTCGCCGTCGTCCTCGTCGCGGGCCCAGATGATGATGAGGTCGGCGAAGGTCGCGTTGCCGATCCACTTCTTCTGGCCGTTGAGCACCCACCCGTCGCCGTCACGCCGGGCGGTGGTGCCCATGCCCTGGGAGATGGCCGACCCGGTGTCGGGCTCGGTGAGCCCGAACGCGCCGATGAGCTCCATCCGCGCCATCGCGGGGAGCCAGCGCTCGCGCTGCTCGTCGGACCCGCAGAGCATGATCGAGCCCATCGCGAGCCCGCCGTGCACGCCCATGAAGGTGCCGATCGAGGAGTCGATGCGCGACATCTCCATCGCCACCAGGCCGTTGACGAGGGCCCCGCGGGCCGGACAGCCCGGCCCGTCGTAGGTCAGGCCGGCGATGCCGAGCCCGGCCAGTCCCGGCAGGAGGTCGTGCGGGAACTCGGCGCGGGTCCAGTAGTCGTTGATGACCGGCTCGACCTCGCGCGTCATGAAGGCGCGCACGTTGCTGAGCAGCTCGCGGTCCTGCTCCTCGAGGAGGAGCTCGATGCCGAGGAAGTCGGAGAACGGGGTGTCGGTCGGGTCGGTCTCGGTCACGCGTGGTCCTTGTCGTCGTCGTCGTCGTGGTCGCCGTCCCGGAGGAAGGCCTCGATGACCGGGGCGAGCTCGTCGGCCTCGGTCAGGATGCCGAGGTGCCCGCCGCGATAGACGTGCAGCGTCGAGCGGGGCACGAGCCGGGCGATGACCTTGGCGTTGACGAGCGGGATGATCGGGTCGTCGTCACCGGCGAGCACCAGCACCGGCTGCTTGATGAGCGGCAGGGCCGGCAGGCTCGACCAGCCGGCGCCGGCCAGCAGCTGGTAGTAGTAGCCCCGCTTGGGCCCGGCGCGGGTCACCGCGTGGAGCAGCCGGGCCCCGCGCTCGGGGTCGGTGCGCATCGAGCCGCCGTAGATCTTCGAGGCGACCCGCGCGGCGTAGTCGGGGTCGCGGTGGCGACGCGGCGTCAGCATGATCCGCAGGACCTCGGGCCGGGCCGGCACCATCAGCGAACCGGTGCCGGTCGCCGCCAGCACCACCCGGCGTACGCGACGACGGTGCTGGAACGCGAGCTGCTGCGCGACGCCCCCGCCCCACGACAGGCCGAGGACGTCGTAGGTCGGGTGGCCGAGCCGGGTCATCAGGGCGCCGAGCCACGAGGCGAGGCCGGGCATCGTGTAGGGGAACGGCGGAGGAGGTGAGCCCCCGACGCCGGGCACGTCGAAGCGCACCAGGCCGCGGCCCGGGTCGAGCTCGTCGACCAGCGGCTGCAGCGCCTCGAGGGACGCGCCGATCCCGTTGCAGAGCAGGAGTGGCGGAGCGTCGGCGAGGGCGCCGCTCGCGGGACGCACCGAGACGCGGACCGGGATGCGGCGTACGGCGATCGTGCGGAGCTGGTCGCGGGCCGCCTCGGCCGTCATCTCAGCGGTCATGGACGTAGGTGCCCGGGGCGTCGCAGACCGGCTCGTGCTTGGCCGACCCGAGGCGCCGGGGCTTGCCGCGCTCGGGGCCGCTGCGCTCGGACAGCCAGGCGACGTAGTCCTCCCACCACGAGCCCGACGTCTTGGACGCCCCGGCCAGCCAGTCGGCCGCCTTGGCGGGGTTGTCGGGCGCGGTCTGGAAGCTGGCCTTCTCGTTGCCGGGAGGGTTGACCATCGCGGCGATGTGGCCGCTGGTCGAGAGCACGAAGCGGCTCTCGCCGCCGAGCAGCTGGGTCGTGCGGTAGCAGGACTCCCACGCGCACAGGTGGTCGGCGATGCCGGCGACGACGTAGGTGTCGGTGTCGACCTTGCCGAGGTCGATGTCGGTGCCGAGCAGCTGGGCGGCGCCGGCCTCGGTGAGGGCGTTGCGGATCGCGAGGTCCATGAAGTCGCGGTGCATGGCGGCGGTCATCCGCACCGAGTCGGCGTTCCAGTAGAGGATGTCGAAGGCCTTGGGGGCGTGGCCGAGCAGGTAGTTGTTGACCCAGTAGTTCCAGATCAGGTCGTTGGGCCGCAGCCAGGCGAAGACCTCGGCGAGCGCACGGCCGTCGAGGTAGCCCTTCTCGGCCGAGGCGCGGGTCGAGGCCGCGGCGGCCTTGTGGGAGAGCAGCGCGCTCGGCAGGCCGGCCTGCTCCTGGTCGAGCACGGTCACCGCCAGGCTGAACGCCGCGACGCGGCCGAGGTCGCCGGTGGCGGCCAGGTGGGCCAGCACCATCGACGCGATCATGCCGCCGGAGCAGATGCCGAGCAGCGCGACCTGGTCCTGGCGCGAGATGTCCTGGGCCACGGTCATCGCCTCGATGATCGCCTGGCCGTAGGTGTCGAGGCCCCAGGCGGCGTGGCGCTTGTCGGGGTTGCGCCACGAGATGCAGTAGACCTGCTGGCCGCTCGCCACCAGGTGCTCGACGAGGCTGCGCTGCGGCGCCAGGTCGATGACGTAGTACTTGTTGATCGTCGGCGGCACGATGAGCAGCGGCACCGAGCGGACCTTGGTGGTCTGCGGCGTGTACTGGATGAGCTCGAAGACGTCGGTGCGCAGGACGACGGCCCCGGGCGTCACGGCGAGGTCCTCGCCGACCTCGAACGCGTCGGGCTCGACCATCGACGGGACCCGCGGCGCGGTCGCGAAGTCGCGGACCAGTCGCCGTCCTCCCGTGACGAGGTTGCCGCCGCCGGTGTCGACGACGCGCTTGAGTACCTTGGGGTTGAGCAGCGGGTTGTTGCTCGGCGACGACGCCTCGACGAGGTTGTCGACGATGAAGCCCATCCGCTGCCCGTCGCCCCAGCCGAGCCCGGCGTCGGCGACGATGCTCCGCGCGGCCTTGCCCGCCGCCAGGTAGCCCTGGAGCGTGCGGCGCAGGAACGGGTTCTTGGCCCAGCCGTCGTCGGCGAAGCGACGGTCCTTGGGGTGGGGCGCGAGCTCGGAGCGGCCCACGACGACCCGGCCGAGCTCCTTGGTGAGCGTGACCGCCTGGCCGGCGACGTTGCCGGGGCGGCGTACGAGCGCGCCGGCGAACCGGACCCCGGACATGCCCGGCAGGAACCGGCGCAGGGGGCTGCTCGCGGCGTCGGCCAGCAGCAGGTCGAGCGGGGCCGACACCTCCTGGGCGTGGTCGGCCTCGATGTCGTCGGCCGCGTGGATGCGGGCCTGGGCCGCCGTGGCTGCGGTGTCGTTCGGGTGGGACATGCGGACCTCCGAGCGGGCGCTGGACCGTCGCGCTGGTCGCGGAGCGTGACCGGCACCACACCCACCGTCTCACGCGCGTCGACCGGTCGGCCCATGCCCGCGGGTGTACGCCGCGCGCTCGGCCCGGCCCTACCGGGGGCTCCCATGGGCCTGTTGATCCAGTGTTCGAGGCGACATATCTGACACACTGGCCTCATGCGAGTTTCCGCCAAGTCCGACTACGCGCTGCGGGCTCTCATCCAGATGGCCGGACGCGAGGACGGCAAGGCAGTCAGCGCCGAGGAGCTCGGCCGGCTCCAGGACATCCCGCACGGTTTCCTCCAGGCGATCCTCGCCGACCTCCGCCGCGCCGGCATCGTGATGTCGCAGCGCGGCCAGTCCGGCGGCTGGCGGATGGGCCGCCCCGCCGCCGACATCTCCGTCGCCGACGTCATCCGCGCCGTCGACGGCCCCCTCGTCTCCGTCTACGGCCTGCGCCCCGAGTCGGTCAGCTACAACGAGCAGGCCGACGTCCTCCAGCACGTCTGGATCGCCGCCCGCCGCTCGCTGCGCGACGTCTTCGAGGCCGTGTCGATCCAGCAGCTCGCCGACGGCAAGCTGCCGAAGGCCGTGACGAGTCGGACCGCCGACGAGGACGCCTGGCAACCGCACTGATTGTTTTTGTCGCCGACCGGTGTCCTCGGGCCGCGGGCCCGGATTTCCTGGGCTTCGCTGCCGCTGTCTGGCATTCCGGCCCGACCGGCCCGGGGGGACACCGGCGTCGACGTGCGCCCTGTGATCGGGTTGGGTGCCACTCGGGGCGCCTTCTGGGTGGTTGCGTCCTCGCTCGAGGTCGCTCCCCCTCCCTCCTCCTACGTCGGTTGAGGTGTGAGGAGCGCTAGCGACGAGCCTCGAGACCCCCGCAGCCGGATTGCCCAGCCCGGCCCTCCGCTCAGCCGAGGTCGGCGAGCCTCCGCTTGAGCTTGCGGCGCTTGCGCTCGGCCTTGGCGAGGCGGTGGGTGAGCTCGTCGTTGCGCTGGCGGAGGCGCTCGAGCTCGTGGTGGGCGTCGCCGAGGGCGCGGCCGGCGGCGGTGAGGCCGTCGTCGTCGAAGGGCTCCGGGTCGAGGACGGCCGTGTCGCCGACGACGTCGTAGGCCGAGTGGCCGAGGAGGTCGCGCCAGGCGGCGGCGAGGCGGGGGTCGGCCGGGAAGGGCGGGGGCGTGGCGGCGGTGGGGACGCGGAGCGACGTGGTGCCGAAGGCCGCGACGCGGCCGAGGGCCTTCCAGGTGCTGGCGGCGTCCTTGCCGAGCAGGACGTGGACGTGGTCGGCGGCACCGACGGCCGACGCCCAGCGGGGGAGCACCTCGGCGAGGTCGCGGCCGGGGTCGCCGGGGCGGACCCAGGCGTCGGGGGCCTTTACGGTGACGACCGCGTGCACGTCGAAGCCGTCGAGCGACTCGACGACGGCGCGCGCCCGGTCGGGAGAGGCGGCGGCGAGCAGCGGCTGGCTCAGCACGATGGTGTCGCGGCCGCGGCGGGCGCCGTGGACGAGCTCGGCCCAGGCGCCGTCGACCTCGGAGCGGTCGTAGCCCCAGTCCTCGTGGGCGTCGAGCACGTCGAGCACGGCGCGGAAGGTCGCGCCCGAGTCGACGGGCCGGCGTACCCGCAGGGCGAGCAGTGCGTGGGCGTGGGCCTCGAGCGCGTCGTCGACGACGACACCCGACCCGTCGTCCAGTCCGACATGGAGATATGCGCGCCGCGGCTTGCCCACGTCGTACAGCCTGGCACGTCCGGATGAGCGGACGATGAACGGAGTCTCAGGCGGGGGTGAACGACGCCATCGTGCGCTCGGGCTCCCAGAAGGCCTTCATCGACAGGACGAGGCCGTCGTCGTCGACGACGTAGACCATGACCAGGTCGGTCACGGTGGAGGAACCGTCGGCGAACGACGTCCTGATGCTGCCGACGTTGGCGCACGTGTTGCTGCCGGGGTTGGCCAACGACTCGGTGATGGTGAACGCGAACGTGTCGATGGGCGCGATCGCCTTGTCCCAGAACGCCGCGATGCCGTCATGCCCGTGGTGGCCCGTGCCCTCGGGGTCGAACATCGACGGACCGACCGGGTCCTCGAGGGACGCGTGCTCGGAGTAGACCGTCAGCCACTCGGCGAGGTCGCCCTTGGCCACCGCCGAGTAGGACCGCTGGCTGGCCCGACGTGCCGGGTGGTCGTCGTCGGCCGCCAGCCAGGTGATGGCGTCGGAGGTGATCATGGCGGCAGCGTACTAGAACCTGTTCTAGTTGTGGCCGTGGAAACGTGACCTCGCCGATGCTGTGACACGGAGCCGGGGTGACGGCGTCTAAGCAGTGACGCCGACCGAACCCAGGAGTGACATGTCGACCAGGACGCAGGACTACGAGGAGTTCGCTCGCGCGCGCACCCCCGCCCTGCTCCGCTCGGCCTGGCTGCTCTGCGGTGACACCCACCTCGCCGAGGACCTCGTCCAGGACACCCTGGCCAAGGTCTACGTGCGGTGGCACGCACCGTTCCGCAGTCCCATCGAGACCCCGGTGGCCTACGCCCAGACGACGCTCACGCGCACGTTCCTGAGCAGCCGCCGCCGGCGCAGCAGCACCGAGCAGCCCTACGCCGACCTGCCCGACCGTCCGCTCGCCGACGGCTCGGACGCGACGGCGACGCGGCTGGCCCTGCAGGACGCGCTGGCCGGGCTCGCCCCGGCCGACCGCGCCGTGCTGGTGCTGCGCTACCTCGACGACCTCAGTGTCGAGGAGACCGCCGACCGCATGGGGGTCTCGCCGGGCGCCGTCCGCAGCCGCAGCCCACGGGCGGTCGCCCGGCTGCGTCCCCTGCTCGACGCGTCACTCATCGTCACCTCCGAGAGAGGCACCACCCATGGATGACCACTACCCCTCGGCCTCGCGCCTGCTGCGCGACGCCACCGACGACCTCGCGGTCGACGTCGACCGGATCGTGCGCGGCGGGGTCTCCCGCGGTCGCGCGGCCCGCCGTCGTCGCCGCGCCGGGACTGCGCTCGCCGCGGCCGCCGTGGTCGGCGTCATCGGCGTCGCGGCGAGCGTGGGTCCCGACCTGCTCGGGAGCGACGGCGACGGCGTCCCCGTGGCCGCCGACTCCGGGCCGGCCACCAGCACCCCGAGCGCCCCGAGCGCGACGGTCAGCATCGAGCCGTCGCCGGCCCGCCGTACCCTCGCCGTCACCCAGGCCGAGGTGGCCGACGCCTTCGCCACGATCTTCCCCGGCGACGTCAGCGAGCACCCGCAGAAGGAGGTCCGCGACGACGCCCCGATCGTCGACTTCGTCTGGGAGGGCTTCGGGGTCCGGGTCGGGCTGACGCCCGAGGACTACGTCACCGGCGAGCCGGTCGGGACGCCGATGGAGCGGTGCGAGCTGTGGGGCCAGGAGGACGGCAGCCCGTGCCTCACCCTGCCCGACGGGACCGTCGTCCAGACGATGACCTCGACCGGACCACGGGCCGACGGCCGGATCACCTCGAGCTCCGCCTGGGCGTGGACGCCCGACGGCTGGGACGTGATGGTCGCTGCCCACAACGCCGCCGCGAGCAAGGACTCGCCGGTGCTCGACGACGTACCGCCGTTCACCGAGGAGCAGCTGCTCCGGGCCGCGACCAGCGACGTGTGGTTCAGCGGATCCTGAGGTCCTCGGGCACCCCGGCGACGGCGCGCTGGAGCCACGTCACCAGTGGCTTCAGCGCGCGCCAGTCGTCCCGGATCAATGTCAGCACCGCCTGGGTGTGGATGACCTTCTCGAACCCGTAGGACCGCCCGAGGATGATCTGCTTGTGGCGCAGCAGGTCGATGCGCGGGTGGTCGGCGTCGTAGCCGCGCGGGGTGGTCTTGAGCTGCTCGCCGCCGAGGTCGAAGCCGGCCTTCTCGAGCCTGGTCAGCAGTCGCTTGAGCGCCGGGCCGGTCTTGTCGTCGTCGACCGCGTCGCGGATCGCGCCGAGCCGCGCCCCCGAGGCCTCGTAGAAGCCGGCCCCGACGCGAACGCCCCGAGGTGACAGCTCGACGTACCAGCCCATCGACGGGCCGGCCGCGACGAACGCGCCCTGGTGGGTCTTGTAGGGCGTCTTGTCCTTGGCGAACCGGACGTCGCGGTAGGGACGGAAGATCTTGCCCGCGCCGAACTCGGGCTCGAGCGCGGCCGTCAGCGCCAGGAAGGGCTTCTTGACCGACTCGTCGTAGACCTCCTTGTGCGTCTCCCAGAACGACTTGGTGTTGTCGAGCTCGAGGTCGTCGTAGAAGTCGAGGGCGGCCACGGGGAAGCCGGTGAACGCTGCGTCTGCCACGGTCCCGAGGTTACGGGCGGGGTGGGTCGCGGTGCGTGGTCGGGTTGACCTGAACCTGCGGGGGTCTCGACGCGCTCGTGCGACCTCGTTCCTCGGTCGCGTCGCTCGCTCGACCTTCGAACGCGACGGCCCCCCGCTCGTTCCTCGCGGGGGGCCTGCGTTCTCGAGCGGATGACGAGACTCGAACTCGCGACATCGACCTTGGGAAGGTCGCGCTCTACCAACTGAGCTACATCCGCAGTGCGGCAGATGCTAGCCGAGATGGGTGAAGGTCGCGTGCCGCGGGTCGAGCCCGTCGCCCGACGAGCGACCGGTGAGGCGCCGGTGGACCCAGGGCGCGGCCGTGGTGCGGACCCAGGTGGCGTTGGTGCGGAGCGAGGTCACGCGGCCGGCGACGGGGTGCTCGAAGAGCGGGACCGCCTCGAGACCGTGTGGTACGCCGAGCACGTCGAGCACCGCGGTGGCCATCTGCTGGTGGCCGGCGGGTGCGAGGTGCATGCGGTCGGCGTCCCAGTAGCCCCAGTCGCGGTACTCGCGCATCCGCCAGAAGTCGACGATGTCGGCGCCGTGCCGGTCGGCGCTCTCGCGCACGGCTTCGCTGTAGAGCGCGAACCGCCCGCGCAGCAGCTTGTAGGTCGCGGAGGCGCCGGGGTCGAAGGCCGTCCAGACGAGCACCCGGGCCCCGGTGGCGGTGAGCCGGGCGACAGCCTCGTCGTAGGTCGCCATCAGCGCGTCGAGGTCGACCTGGGGGCGCAGGATGTCGTTGGCGCCGCCGTACATCGTGACCAGGTCGGGCTCGAGCGCGAGCGCCGCGCTGACCTGGTCGCCGACGACCGCCCCGAGCTTGCGGCCCCGGATGGCGAGGTTGGCGTAGCCGAAGTCGGGCTCGGCGCGTCCCAGCACCTCCGCGACCCGGTCGGCCCACCCGCGGACGCCGTTGGGGCGAGCGGGGTCGGGGTCGCCGACGCCCTCGGTGAAGGAGTCGCCGAGGGCGACGTAGCGGCGATAGGGATGCGTGCTCACGGATCCATCGTCCCAGGCGCGTGTGTGGGTGATGACGGCCGACTGCCGCGTAGACGGACATGCAGATCGGCTCGGGCCGGTGGGTCCGCACGCTCAGCGCTCCGGTGACCGGCCTGATCTGCACGTCGTTCTACGACGTCACGCCGGTAGGGTGCGCTCGTGCTGCTGTCAGACCGCGACATCCTGGCCGAGATCGACGCGGGCCGGGTGGCACTCGACCCGTGGGACCCGGGCATGGTGCAGCCGTCGTCGGTCGACGTGCGCCTCGACCGGTTCTTCCGCGTCTTCGAGAACCACCGCTACCCGCACATCGACCCCGCGGCCGACCAGTCCGACCTGACCCGGGTCGTCGAGCCCGAGGGTGACGAGCCGTTCATCCTGCACCCGGGCGAGTTCGTGCTCGGGTCGACCTACGAGGTCGTCTCGCTGCCCGACGACATCGCCGCCCGGGTCGAGGGCAAGTCGTCGCTCGGCCGGCTCGGCCTGCTCACCCACGCGACGGCCGGCTTCGTCGACCCTGGGTTCTCCGGGCACGTGACGCTCGAGCTGGCCAACGTCGCGACCCTGCCGATCAAGCTCTATCCCGGCATGAAGATCGGGCAGTTCTGCTTCTTCCGGCTCTCCTCGCCGTCGGAGCACCCCTACGGCTCGGCCAAGTACGGCTCGCGCTACCAGGGCCAGCGCGGCCCGACGCCGTCGCGGTCCTTCCAGAACTTCCACCGCACGCCGATCTGATTCGGTCGGTCCGGGTCGGAGGAGATTCACCGCCTACCCGGTGAATCTCCTCCTTCTTGGTCGAAGCATTGTCGGAAAAGGTGGAGATTCACCGCTGAAGCGGAGATTCTCCCCACCGTCCACGTCGGGTAAGGTCAACCTAACTAAGGCAGACCTACCCCAGACGAAGGACGCCCATGTCGACCAGCACCTCGGACCTGCCCCTCCTGCTCGAGGAGGTGGAGTGCGTCAGCGTCGAACGGCTCACCCCCAGCTTCGTGCGGGTGGAGCTCGCCTCGCCGGCGCTGGCCGAGTTCGGCGTCGAGGGCCACCTCTACGACCAGCGGATCAAGCTGCTCTTCCCGGGCGTGCCGGGCGGGCCGCTGCCGTCGTTCGAGGGGGCCGACGAGTCGTGGTGGACGACCTGGATGGAGAAGCCGGCCGAGGAGCGCGGCCACATGCGCACCTACACCGTGCGCGACGTGCGCGGTAGTGGCACCGACACCCGCCTCGTCGTCGACTTCATCGTCCACGAGGGCGACTGCGGTCCCGGCGGCACGTGGGGCGCCAACGCCCAGGTCGGCGACCGGCTGGTCACGATGACGCCGCGGCGCGGCGTCCACTACGGCGGCATCGAGTTCGTCCCCGGCGACGCGACGAACCTGCTCCTCGTGGGCGACGAGACGGCGGTGCCCGCCATCGCCGCGATCCTCGAGCAGCTCGACCCGGGCATGCGCGGCCACGTCTTCCTCGAGGTGCCGTTCGCCGACGACGTGCTCACGCTGGAGCACCCCTCCGACGTCCAGGTGCACTGGCTGCCGCGCGAGGGCGCGGCCCGCGGCGAGGCGCTGCACGCCGCCGTGCTGGAGCACCTCGGCACGACGCCCCACCAGGTGGTGGTCGCCGACGACGAGGTCGACCCCGACCTGTGGGAGACGCCCGGCTACTCGTCCTCGGGCGAGCCGGTCGAGGAGACCGGACGCAGCGTCGGTCACGACTTCGACGGCCTCTACGC
Source organism: Nocardioides sp. (assembly GCF_030655615.1). Taxonomy (GTDB): domain Bacteria; phylum Actinomycetota; class Actinomycetes; order Propionibacteriales; family Nocardioidaceae; genus Nocardioides. The sequence goes on along the minus strand of NZ_JAURVJ010000015.1, from coordinate 24,772 downwards.
GTGGATCGCCGGCGAGTCCAAGGTCGTCACCGGGCTGCGCCGCGCGCTGGTCAAGGACCTCGGCATCGACCGGCACCAGGTGGCCTTCATGGGCTACTGGCGCGTCGGCGTCGCCATGAAGTCCTGACTCAGGCGCTGCGCAGGTCGCGGCGTCGTACGCCGGCCCGTCGCGTCGTGCGCCGCTCGACCGGCGACGTGTCCAGCAGGTGCTCGACCCGGCGCACCAGCTCGAAGGGCACGAAGGGCTTGGTGAGGTAGCCGTCGGCGCCGGCGTCGAGGGCCGTGGTGATCTGGTCGGCCGACGTCAGGCCGGAGACGACGATGACCGGGAGGTCGCGCGTCTCTGAGGTCGCCCGGATGACCTCGGTCGCCTCCCAGCCGTTGAGCCGCGGCATGGACACGTCGAGGACGGCGAGGTCGACGGACCCGACGTGGACGAGGGCGGTGGCGCCGTCGGCGGCGACGACCACGTCGTGGCCGGCCGCGACGAGGGCACGGCGCGCGAGGTGGGCGATGTCGGAGTCGTCGTCGGCGACGAGGATGGTGGGCACGGTGTTCCTTCTGCCGGTGGGGTGGCGCTGTGGGGGGCCACGGGGTGCTGCGAGCCTAGGATCGGCATCTCAAGTTCTCCCTGCGACGAGCGGTCGTTACCGGTGGGTAACGGAGATCACGGTGAGCGCGATGAGTCCGCTCCGCGGTGCTGGTCTGCCCGGCATGACCGAGCTGAGCGTGTTCGCGACCGGGATCCAGATGGGCGAGTCGCCGCGGTGGCACGACGGCCGCTTCTGGATGTGCGACTGGATGGCGGGCGAGGTGCTGGTCTTCGCCGCCGACGGCACGCGCGAGGTGGTGGCCCGCGTCGACGGGCTGCCGTTCTCGATCGACTGGCTGCCCGACGGGCGTCTCGTGCTGTCGACTCCCGACGGCGTCTGCCTCGGCCCGGAGCTGGCGCCGTACGGCCTGGGCGAGCGGGGCTGGAACGAGATCGTGGTCGACCCGGCCGGCCGGGCCTACGTGGACGTACCCGGCTCGATGCCGTGGGAGGAGCCCGTCGCCGGCGTCGCCGGGGTGGTGCTGCCTGACGGGAGCAGCCGGGTCGTCGCGGGCGACCTGTGGTTCCCCAACGGGATGGCCGTGACGCCCGACGGGACGACGCTCGTCGTGGCCGAGTCGCACGCGGACCGGCTGACGGCCTTCACGATCGCCGACGACGGCGACCTCGTGGACCGCCGGGTCTGGGCCGACCTGGGGAAGGGTGCGGCGCCCGACGGGATCTGCCTCGACCGGGAGGGGGCGGTCTGGTTCGCCAGCGTCCCCGGCCGGCACTGCCGCCGCGTGGCCGAGGGCGGCGAGGTCCTCGAGACGGTCGACACCGGCCAGCCGGCGTTCTCCTGCGTGCTGGGCGACGACGACGGGCGCACGCTCTATGTTGTGGCCAACGACTTCGACGGGCACGGAGCCTCCAACGGGCGGGTGCTCACGTCGCGGGTCGCCGTGGCGGGCTGGTGACGGGGTCCGGGGGACAGCTCGCGAGTCAGACGTCGAGGCGGTCGGCGACGGAGCGGACGCGCTCGGCGAGGCGGTGGCGGCGGGTCTGGCGGCGGGTCTGGCGGCGCGTGGTGGCGAGGGTGGCGCGGTTGCGGGCCTCGCGGTCGGCGGCGGGGGCGGTGTGGGTGCGGCGCAGCTCGTAGTCGAGCAGCTCGTTGCTGTTCATGGTCATCTCCTGGGCTGGTGTGTCGGTGAGTGGTCCGGGTGGTGGGCGGGGCGGTCAGAGCTGAGTGAGGACGATGTCGCCGCTGACGGTCTTGGCGCGCAGCTCGACGTGGTCGGCGCCGGGCTCGGGCTGGCCGGCGCCCTCGAGGGTGGAGTGGATGCGGCCGGAGACGGTCGAGACGTCGGTCCAGACGGGGACGCCGGCGGGTACGCCGACCCGTACGTCGCCCGACGCGCCCTTGACCTGCACGCGGCCGGACGAGACGGACTGGATCTCGAGGTCGCCGCTGCCGGTGGTGAGGCCGACGTCGGTGTGGGCCCGGCCGATGAGGAGGTCGCCGGAGCCGGTCTTGACGGCGGTCGGGCCGGCCGCGTCAGTGATCTGCACGTCGCCGGATCCCGTCGAGACCGAGACCTCGGCCGCCGCCGTACCGATGCCGACGTCGCCGGAGCCGCTCTTGATGCGCAGGGCCTGCTCGGCGCGCTCGACGCGGACGTCGCCGGAGCCGGTCTCGATCAGGCACGCGCCGCCGAGGGTCTCGAGGGAGACGTCGCCGGACCCGCTGCGGACCTGTGTGCCGCCCACGGTGCCGGTGGCCCGCAGGTCGGCGCTGCCGAGCTTGGTGACCACGTCGCTGAGGGTCGGGAGGGTGACGACGATGTCGAGCCGGCGGTCGCCGCCGAGGAAGCCGCCGCGGTGCTGGGGGGCGATGACGCTGAGCTGGGTGCCCTCGAGCTCGACGCGGGTCTCCTCGGCGTCGGGGCCGCTCAGCTCGACGCGGGTCTCGGTGGTGTCGGTCGCGTGGACCTCGACGAGGCCCTTGCCGTTCTCGACGTAGAGCTCGATCGGCTCGTGGGTCTCGAAGTGGTGGTCGGTCATGAGGTGTCTCCCGGTGGGTGGTGGAGGGTGTGCTCGTCCGCGGGGCCGGCCTGGTGCCGGTCCCGGGTGGTGCAGGTTCGTCGCTGGGTGGGGGTCAGACCCAGCCGGTCATCCGCCGCTGGCCGCGGCGGCCGCGGGTGTCGGGGAACGGGTTGGCGCCGCCGAAGAACGGCAGGCTCGAGAGGTCGATGTCGACGTTGATGGCGGCCTCGCCGTCGCCGCGGGTCGCCGCCCGGATGACGGTGACCAGCCAGGTGTTGAGGGACTGGCCGGCCGCCGCGGCGGCGTCCTCGGCCCGGCCCTTGACCGACTCGGGCAGCCGCAGGGTGATCCGGGCGGTGGTGCCGTCGTCGGCGTCCTCGGGCGGGGCGGGGGGAACCGGCGGGGCCGGGGGGACGGGCGGTTCGGGCGGCCCGGCGGTGGCCGCGTCGACCACGAAGGCGAGGTCGCGACCGTCGAGGCGTACGTCGACGCCCCCGGCCGGCATCTCGGCGGTGATCTCGGAGCAGGCCTGGCTGATCGCCTCCATCAGAGCGAGCCGGGCGGCCGGGTCGAGCGCGAAGCCGAGGCGCTCGGCGGCGTGGCGCAGCTCGTCGCCGGCACCGTCGGCCGCCGCGAGCAGGTCGCGACGCAGGTGGTCGACGTAGGGGGTGAGGTCCATGTGCACCACCCTGACATCACTGTGATGTCATGTCAAGCGTTGATGACATCAGAAGTGACGCCGGACGATGTCATTGGGCATCGGGTGTGATGTCACTGGGTGCTCGGCCTAGTCCTCAGCACGCCCCGCGCGACTCGACCGCCGGGGTGAAGGCACCGATTGATCACCCGTCCTAGATTCCGAAGGTTGTCGTTCTCTGGGAGGGAACCCCATGTCTGTCCTCGCGCCGCTGGCCAGCGACACGATCATCGACGCCGCGTTCGTCGACTACCTGATCGTCGCGATCTACTTCGGCTTCGTGCTCGGCATCGGGCTGCTGGCCCGCCGCCAGGTGAGCGACTCCGTCGACTTCTTCCTGTCCGGGAGGTCGCTGCCCGCCTGGGTGACCGGGCTGGCGTTCGTCTCGGCCAACCTGGGCGCCGTCGAGATCATGGGCATGTCGGCCAACGGGGCCGAGTTCGGGCTGCCGGCGGTGCACTACTTCTGGATCGGTGCCATCCCGGCGATGCTGTTCCTCGGCGTCGTGATGATGCCGTTCTACTACGGCTCCAAGGTCCGCTCGGTCCCCGAGTTCATGCTGCGCCGCTTCGGCCCGCCGGCCCACCTGGTCAACGCGGTGTCGTTCGCCGTCGCGCAGCTGCTCATCGCGGGGATCAACCTCTACCTGCTCGCCAGCATCATCGAGGCCCTCCTCGGCTGGGAGCTCTGGGTCTCGCTGGTCGTCGCGGCGATCGTCGTCCTCGCCTACATCACCCTCGGCGGCCTCAGCGCGGCGATCTACAACGAGGTGCTGCAGTTCTTCGTCATCGTGGCCGCGCTGCTGCCGCTGACGCTCATCGGACTGCACCAGGTCGGCGGGTGGGGCGGTCTCAAGGAGAAGATCACCGCCGCCGCGCCCGACGCCACCGCTGCCGACCAGCAGCTCAACAGCTGGCCGGGCAGCAACCTGACCGGCTTCGACTCCGACCTGCTCTCGGTCATCGGGATCGTGTTCGGCCTGGGGTTCGTGCTGTCCTTCGGCTACTGGACGACGAACTTCGTCGAGGTGCAGCGCGCGATGGCGTCCGAGTCGATCTCGGCAGCCCGCAAGACCCCGATCATCGGTGCGTTCCCCAAGATCTTCGTCCCCTTCATCACCATCCTGCCCGGCATGATCGCCGCCGTCGCCGTGCTCGAGATCCAGAAGGTCAAGGGCGGTGGCAGCGTCAACGACCCGACCGGTGCCCCCGTCGAGTTCAACGACTCGCTGCTCTACCTGATGCGCGACGTGCTCCCCAACGGCCTGCTCGGCATCGCCATCGCCGGACTGATGGCGGCGTTCATGGCCGGCATGGCCGCCAACATCTCGGCCTTCAACACGGTCTTCAGCTATGACCTCTGGCAGTCGTACGCCGTCAAGGACCGCGAGGACGGCTACTACCTCAAGATCGGCCGGCTGGCGACCGTCGGCGCGACCGTCATCGCGATCTTCACCGCCGGGCTGGCGTCCAACTTCTCCAACATCATGGACTACCTCCAGACCCTGTTCGGCTTCTTCAACGCGCCGCTGTTCGCGACGTTCATCCTCGGCATGTTCTGGAAGCGGATGACTCCGACCGCGGGCTGGGTCGGCCTGGTCTCCGGCACGCTGTCGGCGATCCTGGTGGCCTTCCTCAGCGAGGACGCCTTCGGCTCGGCCAGCCTCGGCGTCATCCCGCTGGAGGGTCAGGGGGCGTCCTTCGTGGCGGCCGGCGCGGCCTTCGTCGTCGACATCGTCCTCAGCGTGGTGATCTCGCTGGGCGGTACGCCGAAGCCCGCCTCGGAGCTCCGGGGGCTCGTCTGGTCCGAGACGCCCAAGGAGGACCTCGTCGACGCCGACGAGGCCGGCTATCCCTGGTACCGCCGCACGCTGCCGCTCGCCGGCATCGCGCTGGCCGCCGTCATCGTCCTCAACATCGTCTTCTGATCGGAAGGGAGCAGACATGGCCGAGTCCAAGAAGCACACCGCTGGCGCGCTCGACATCCGCAACGTGATCGGCGCGCTGCTGCTCGTCTACGGCGTCATCCTGCTGGTCACCCGCTTCGTGGCCGGGGACGAGGGCGGCGCCAACAGCGAGGGCGTCAACGCCAACCTCTGGGCCGGGATAGCCCTGCTCGTCGTGGGCGGGGCGTTCGTCCTCTGGTCGCGCCTGCGCCCGGTCGTGGTGCCGGAGAACGTCGCCTCGCCCGAGGACCTGCCGCCGCCCTCGGAGCGCTGAGCTCGCCCGGCTGGGCCGGGGTGGGACGGGGTGGGGTCGTGTGCCTGAGGTCGGTCCATGGACCGTCCAGGGGCACACGACCCTCGCGCCGCGGGTCAAAGGTCGAACAGCGAGCCTTCGCCGATCTCGACGTCGGTCCGGGGCTGGTGGGCCTCGCCGTTGCTCGCGGCCTGGGGCTTGGCGGGCTCGGGCTCCTCTGCGTCGGGCTCGTCGTTCGCCTCGGCCTCCGGCTCCGGCTCCGGCTCGGCCTCCGGCTCGGGTGCCGCCTCGGCCTCGGGGGCCTCGTCCGACTCCTCGGCCACCGCGTCGGCGCCCTCGGTCTCGTCCGTGTCGGGCTCGGGCGTCGGGTCGTCGGACGCGATGGCCGTGGCCGCCGCGCTGACGGCGGCGCCGCCGGACAGGGTGCCCGGCTTGCCCTCGAGGTCCTCAGATGACGACGGTGCGGGCTCCGGCTCCGGTTCGGTCTTGTCCTCGGGCTCGGGCTCGGGCTCGGGCTCGGGCTCCGGCTCGGGCTCGGTCTTGTCCTCGGGCTCGGGCTCCGCTGCAGGCTCCGGGGTGACGTCGGGCTCGGGCTCGGGCTCCGGAGCAGCCGACTCGGCCGGAGCCGACCGGGTGACCGTCGTGGCCTCCGGGGTCGGGATGTCGAACAGCGAGCCGCCGTCGGGGATCTCCGAGCCCGGGGTCGAGGCTGACGCCGACGAGGTGGCCGGCTCAGGCTTGGGCTCCGGTGTGGGTTCGGTCTTGTCCTCGACCTCGACCTCCGGCTCGACCTCCGGCTCCGGCTCTGGCGTGGACTCGGCCTTGTCCTCAGGCTCGGGCTCGGGCTCCGGCTCCGGCTCCGGCTCCGGCTCGACCTTGTCCTCGAGCTCGGCTGCCTTCGGGGCCGCCGCCGGCTCGGCCGCCTGGATGTCGAAGAGGGACCCGCCCTCGGGGATCTCCGCCGCCGGTGCGGCGGCGGGGGTCGGCTCGGGCTGGGGCTCAGCGGCCTTCGCCTCGGGCTCGGACTCCGGCTCCGGTGCGGTCTCCGCCTCCACCACGGGCTCGGGCTCCGCGGCCTTCGCCTGCGGGGCTGAGGACGGCTCGGGCGCGGCGATGTCGAAGAGCGATCCGCCGGAGCCCAGGTCGGCCACGGGCCCGGCCGGCTCGGCCTCGGCCTCGGCCTTCGGCTCGGGCGCCTTCTCCTCGGTCTTCGCCTCAGCGTCCGGCTCGGAGGTCGGCTCGGCCGGCTTCTCGGCCGGGGCCGCCTTGGCCTCGGGCTCGTCGGCCTCCAGGTCGAACAGGGAGCCACCCGACCCGAGGTCGGCCGCCGGCTTCGACGCGGCCTTGGCCTCGGGCTCCGCCTTCTCCTCGGCCTTCTCCACAGCCTTCGCAGCTGCCTTCGCAGCTGCCTTCGGGGCTGCCTTCGCCTCGGGCTCGTCGTCCCCGCCGAGGTCGAACAGCGACCCGCCCGCCTTCGGCTTCGTCGCGTCCTCGTCCGAGGCGGGCTCGGCCTTCGGCTCCGCCTCGGTCTTGGCCGCCGGAGCAGGCGCGTCGTCCGCGTCGTCGCCACCCAGGTCGAAGAGCGACCCGCCGGAGGACGCCGGCTTGGCGGCCTGGGCCTCCTGGGCGGCGGTCTTGTCGTCGGTGGCGGTCTCGCCCTGCTCGTCCTTGGCGTCGGGCTCGTCGAAGAGCGACGTACCGCCCGAGGCCTTGGCCAGCGGGCCGGCGTCCTCGGTGGCGACGACCGTGTCGTCGGTGATGGTCTCGTCGCCGGCCTCGGGCTCGGCCTTGGTGGCGACGTCGTCCCCGCCCGAGCCCTTGCCCGACTCCTTGCCCGACTCCTTAGCCGCCGCGTCCTTCTTGGCCGGGGCGGCGTCCTCCTTCGGCGCCCCGCCGGGCGCGTACTTGGTGGCCTGCTCGCCCTTGACCGCGGCGAGGAGCATCTGCGCGACGTCGAGGACCTCGACCTCCTCGCGGGCCTCGTCCTTGGACTGCTTCATCGTCAGGCCGTCGGAGAGCATGACGCGGCAGAACGGGCAGCCGACCGCGATCTGGTCGGCCCCGGTCTCGATGGCCTCGGTCGTGCGGTTGATGTTGATCCGCTCGCCGATGTTCTCCTCCATCCACATGCGGGCACCGCCGGCGCCGCAGCAGAAGGACCGCTCGCTGTTGCGCTCCATCTCGACGTACGTCGCCCCGGGGAGGATCTGGAGGAGCTCGCGCGGCGGCGTGTAGACGCCGTTGTGACGACCGATGTAGCACGGGTCGTGGTAGGTGATGGAGCGCTTGTGGGCGCCCGCGCCCTCCTTGACCGGCGTCAGCTTGCCGTCGCGGACCAGCCGGTTGAGCAGCTGGGTGTGGTGGACGACCTCGAGCTCGACGCCGAACTGCTGGTACTCGTTCTTGAGCGTGTTGAAGCAGTGGGCGCAGGTCGAGACGACCTTCTTGGCCTTGGCCTCGGTCAGCACCTCGACGTTCTGCTGGGCCAGGCCCTGGAAGACGAACTCGTTGCCGGCGCGGCGGGCCGGGTCACCGGTGCAGGTCTCGCCGTTGCCGAGGACGCCGAAGGAGATGCCGGCCATGTCGAGCAGCTCGGCGACGGCGCGTGTCGTCTTCTTGGCGCGGTCCTCGTAGGCGCCGGCGCAGCCGACCCAGAACAGCCAGTCGACCTCGTCGAGCGACTCGATGGTGTCGCCGACGACCTTGACCTCGAAGTCGAGGCCCTTGGTCCAGTCGAGGCGGGCCGTGGACGACATGTTCCACGGGTTGCCCTTGTTCTCGAGGCCCTTGAAGAGGCCGTTGAGCTCGGCGGGGAAGTTGGACTCGACGAGCACCTGGTAGCGGCGCATGTCGATGATGTGGTCGACGTGCTCGATGTCGACCGGGCACTGCTGGACGCAGGCGCCGCACGACGTGCAGTTCCACAGCACGTCCTCGTCGATCACGAAGGCCGCACCCTCGGGGTTGTAGAACCAGTCGTCGACCCGGGCGTCGGAGCCGTCGCCGTGGGCCTCGCGGTCGCCGGCGCCGACGAGCGCGCGGCCCTTGGCCGACTCGTCGCCCTCGGCGGTGGCGTAGGCGTGGTCGCGCAGCGCTGTGATGAGGAGCTTCGGAGACAGCGGCTTCTCGGTGTTCCAGGCCGGGCACTGCGACTGGCAGCGACCGCACTCGGTGCAGGTCGTGAAGTCGAGGATGCCCTTCCAGGAGAAGTCGGCGACGCTGCCGACACCGAGAGAGGAGTCCTCGTCGAGCTCCTCGATGTCGTCGAGGTTGACGACCTTGCCGCCGCTGGTCAGCGGCTTGACCGCACCGAGGGCGGTGCGGCCGGAGGCCTCGCGCTTGAACCAGATGTTGGGCCAGGCAGTGAACCGGTGCCAGGCGACGCCCATCACCAGGTTGCGGGAGATGAAGATGAGCCAGACCATCGCCAGCACGATCTTGAACAGGGCGATCGCGACGATGATGTTCTCGAGCGTGCCCTCGTTGCCCTCGACCCCGTCGGGGTAGAGGTTGCCGAAGAACGAGCTGATCGGGAAGTGGAAGGTGTCGAAGTCCTCGGGGTGGTCACTCTCGATCTGACCCAGGTTGTACTCAGCACCACGGATGAAGAGGATCGCCGAACCCTCGAGCAGCGCCATGGCCTCGACGAAGTAGGCGTAGTAGAAGTTCGATCCGAAGAACCGGCTGTCACGACCGAGCCGTCGCGGGTGGTTGAGCTGGCGGTAGACGATCAGGAAGACGATGCCGATCGTGCCGAGCAGGCCGATGCCCTCGCTGAGCCACTCGAAGAGGAAGAAGTGGCCGATGATCGGCAGGGCGAACTCGGGGTCGAACAGCTGGAAGTAGCCGGTGAACACGGCCGAGCTGAGGATGATGAACGCCAGGTAGACGAACCAGTGCATGATGCCGACCCAGTGCCACTGCAGCATCCGGGTGTGGCCGAAGGTCTCGACGAACATGTTGACCGAGCGCTTGAGCGGCAGGTCCCGGCGTCCGAGGACCGGCTGCCCCTGCTTCATCACCCCGACCATGCTGCGCACGGCCATCGTGGTGAGGGTGATGGCCACCGCGCTCAGGGCGAACGCGACGACGATGGCGACGGTCTGGAACATGCGTGGACTCCACTCGATCGGCTGCCCGGAGATCGAGGCCACGGGCCTCCCGAGCCTATTGGTCGGTCAGGGGTCCGTCAGCGCATCTCCGGGGTGAGACAAATCCTACCGAGAGGTAACTTCGCGTCCTCCACCCCGGTGGGCCGGACCGTCCGCCGACCCGTCGCACCGGTGCGACGGGTCGGCGTGCCGGGTCAGGCGACGCGGGTGACCCGACCCTTGCCGGAGAAGGTGATCGTGACCATGACCTTGGGCTTGCCGGGAGCCTTGGCGCAGATGCCGTAGGTGTTGCCGAGCCGGCGGAAGGGCTGGCCGACCTTGGTCATCACCTGGGTGGTCGTCAGGCCGCGACGGAGCAGCCGCTTGACCTGGGCGACCGGCTTGCGGAGGCCCGGGTTGCGGCAGGAGTCGGGCTCGATGCCGGTCGCGCGCTCCCACATCTGCAGGTAGGCCTCGGGACCGCGGGTCATGTCGTCGAGGATGGCGGCCCCGTCGGCCTTGCGGGTGGCGCCGGCGACCTTGGTGAGGTCCTGGATCCAGTCGGGGTAGAGGCCGTACTGGGCCACGCCGTCACGGTTGATGTCGTAGACGCGCTTGCCGGCGTGCTGCTTGCCGACCACGACGCCGTTGATGCCGCGGAACGGGTAGGTCACCTTGTTGCGCACGCCGGCCCCGCGCGGGTCGCCCTGCGCGCCGAGGCCGTTGATGTCGGCGCCGAACCCCATGCCGAAGTAGTAGCGCGGGTCGGCCCAGCCGACGTGGCGGCGCCACTTGTCGACGAAGCCGGTCGAGTCGCCGGCGTAGGGGGTCACGAACCCGCCCGCCTTGTAGATGCGGGTGTAGGCGTCGGGCGTCGACCAGGAGTGGCTGGACAGCACGCCGGGGTAGCGCAGGCGCTCGATCTCGTCCATCGCGGCACTGCGGGCCTTGACGCTGAGGTGGTCGGGGTCGAAGAGCATGTCGCGCTTCACGAGCTCGCGGATGGTGTGCGCGCCGAGCGAGGTCAGCCCGCGGGTGTTGCAGTGGTTGGGCGGCGGGTAGAGCGGCACGGCCGGCAGGACGCCGCCGAACAGCGTGCCGATGGCGCCGAAGATGGCGTCCTGGGCCGGCTCGACGGGCGTGCCGCCGGGCAGGGCGTACTGCGTGTGGTCGGAGTCCTCGGTGGTGGACGGCGTGCAGGTCTTCATGTCCCAGAAGGTGCCGGTCTCGAGGAAGTTGGCGGCGTTGACGATGACCCCGGTGGTGCCGTTGTCGCCGGCGATGCCGCCGAGGGCGTTGTCGAACTTGTTGACCAGCTCCATCTGGCGCACCCCGAGCCGGTGCATCTCGCCGATCTGACGGGTGATGTCGGCGGCGGTGCAGGCCGGGACGTCGGTGCCGGCGACGGCCTTGAAGGTGCAGCCGAAGGGCACGCTGGTCTCGATGCCCATGACGACCGCGAGCTTGCCCTGGTTGATGACCCGACGGGCCTCGAACGGCGTCTTGACGATCCGGTAGAACCCCTTGCCGGGGCCGCCGAACTGGGCGTCGATGTAGTTCTGGAAGGCGTACATGTCGCGGGCCTGGAGCCGGATCGAGTCCATGTCGTCGCAGCTGTTCTTCTTGAGCGGGTAGATCTCGCAGAGCTTGTTGTTCTCGACGAGGAGGTTGACGAACAGCCGCTCGCCACCGCGCCAGGCGCGCTCCATCCACCGGTAGTAGGTGCCCTCGTGGGTCAGCGAGTCGGGCGCCGGCCAGTCCTTGAAGGTGGGCCAGCCGACGGGGTCGTGGCTGGGCTTGCCGGACAGGAAGGTCTCGAGCAGCGCGCCGTTGCCGCCGGTGACGGCGTGGTCGGGGCAGTCGACGAGCGCGTAGGCGACGCCGTACTTGTGCCAAGGGCGGCCGCAGTGGGCCCGGCCGCCGAGGAACTCGAAGGCCATGCCGTGGGTGTGGGCGTCGACGTAGCCGCGGACCTCCTGGAAGGGGGTGACGCCGGCGTGGGGGTCGCCGGTGATGTCGACCTGCGACTCGGGGTAGGCCAGGCAGGGACCGACGCGACGCAGCGAGAACGGCGTCGGGCGTGAGCCCAGCGACATGGAGGTGCCGCTGACCTGGAGCGAGCGACCGTCGGGGAGGCGGAAGGTGAACCTGCGGCCGGCGCCCTTGCCGGTCTGCTGGACGGTCCACTCGGAGGCCGTGCTCGGGGTGCGGTCGACCGCGAGCCCGTTGCTGCCGGCCAGGAAGACCTTGCCCCGGGAGAAGAGGAGGTAGGTGCCGAGGCGGGTGGCCTGGAAGCGGAAGCGGGTGCCGACGAAGGGGCGGCCCGTGGCGACCTTGACGGTGTCGCCGGTGCGCCGGACGAAGCGCCCGGCGGCGGGACTGAGGGTGTAGCAGCCGCCGGCCATGGCGTAACGGTCCTGCGGGACGAGGGTGCGCGTCTGCATCGCCGGGACGGTCGTCAGCCGGGGGTCGGGGAGCTTGCGCTCGGAGGCGACGTAGGCCGCCGACGTGCGCGCCTGGACGGCGGTCGTGGGGTCGCGGGTCTCCTCGCCGGTCTCGCCGCTGCGGGCCAGCTTGTTCTTGAACCGCGGGTCGTGGGTGTGGAACGGCGTGCCGGGCGGGTCGACGTGGGGCACGCCGGCCGCGGCCTTGAGCTGCTCGTTGACCTCGCGCAGCGAGGCGGTCTCGGTGCCGGCCGACGACGGCAGCACCAGGGCGGTCACGAGCACGGCCAGCGCCGCGGTGAACGCGACGGCCACGCGACGGGTGTGGGACTCGGGCTTCATGCAGGTCCACCTCGGGAGCACAGGGTGTGACAGGACTGACTGCGGGGGGCCGGCTCATCGTAGGGGCGGGCACAGACGTTGGGGAGGGCAACGACGAACCGCCCGCCCTCCGGGTGGAGGGCGGGCGGTCCGGGTGTCGGTGCGGTGGTGCGCGGGAGGGCTACTGCCCGGCGGGGACGCCGGGTCGGATGCCGAGCTCGGCGACGCCGAGGTCGAGCACCGCGCCGGTGCCGTCGAGCAGGGTGATCCGGAGCCCGATGACCTTCAGGCCGAACGCGGTGCGGACCTCGATCTTGTCCTGGAGCTTGACCAGGCCGGGGATCTCGATCTTGGCGAGCGCGGCGAGCGAGTACTTCTTGCCGTCGATGATGATCTCCAGGACCGTGCTGCCCTTGCTGTTGCGGGTCAGCACGCCACGCTGGCGCTTGACGTTGGCGACCCCGAGGACGCCGTTGACCTGGATGCGGCCGCCGAGGAGCGAGACCTGGGCGACGCGGCCGGCCACGGTGCCGGTGGCGACGCGGGGCTGGTTGGTGGTCTTGACGCCGGAGGCGACGCCGCGCAGGTTGCCGAGGTCGCCGAGGTCGACGCCGGTGATGTCCTTGCCGACGTCCTTGCCCTGGGTGCCGCGGCACGGGACGACGCTGAGCGGCGTACGGCCGACCTTGAGGTTGTCGGCGAGCCCACGGGCCTCGATGCCGGCGGAGTAGCCCTTGAAGATGCCCTGGCGGATGCCGCCCTGGATCGCGGCGTTGGTCTGGGCGACGCGGACGCGGGTGCCGAGCGGGATCACCTTGACGTCGAGGACGTTGGCGCTGATCCGGGCGTAGTCGCGGGTGACCTTCTTGTTGGTCTTGCCGAGGGAGATCGACGCGAGGCCCGGGACGGTGAGGGTGCGGCCGGGGGCCGGGATGGCCAGGGTCTGGGCCGGGACCCCGGTCAGCTTGAGGACGATCCGGGCGACCTCGTTGTCGACGGTGGTGCCGTAGCGGCCGTTCTTGTTGAAGGCGGTGCTCGTCGAGGAGATGCCGCGGACCTCGAGGCTGCCGAGGGGGCTGCTGGCGATGACGAGGCGTGCGATGGAGTGCTGGGAGACGACCGAGACGGTGCTGCCCCTCTTCTCCGTGTAGACCCGGGAGGTCACGCCCTCCACCTTGCCGAGGCCGGGGATCACGAGGTCGGCCTCGTAGTTGCGGCGGTTGTCACCGGCGATGTTGGTGCAGCCGATCCGCTGGAAGGCGGTGTCACGGGAGTTGGCCGGCAGCGAGCCGCCCTCGACCCGGCTGCCGTAGGCAGAGCCGGAGAAGGCGTACTTGGTGCGGATCTTGGGGGTGGCGGCGGCCTTGACGGAGGCGGACGAGACACCGCCTGGGGGCACGAGGGCGGTAGACGCCGGAAGCTGGCTGAGGCACAAAGCGGCAGCAGCGACCGCGACGGGGAGTACGCGACGCATGGGGTTGCTCCTTGATGGAGGGAACGCCCGCCCGGGGGGTGGCGAACGATGAAGCACTGGGTGCCCATGTACCCGAGTGACACGGAGCGTATGTGGTGGTCTAGTCGTGCCGACCGTGCTCCGACCCGTGGCGAGAGCCCGCGTGGAACCACGGGGAGGGAGCGTCCGCGAGCGTACGCCGGGCCTGCCGGGGCCGCGCGGCTTTACCTGGCGATGGGACGGCCCCTGTCCGGGGGCGTGCTGGCCCCGCGCTCCGCCAGGGCGTTGGATGGGGGGATGCCACCCCCTACGACCGTCCTCGTCGGCACCGGCCCGGTCTCGCCCGACGAGGTCGTCGCGGTCGCGCGCCACGGCGCCCGCGTCGCGATCGCACCCGACGCCCGCGACGCGATCGCCCGGGCCCGGACCGTGGTGGAGGCGCTCGCCGCCGGGCCGACCCCGAACTACGGCGTCTCGACGGGCTTCGGCGCGCTGGCGACCCGGCACATCGCGCCGGAGCTGCGGGCGACCCTGCAGCGCTCGCTGGTCCGCTCGCACGCCGCCGGGTCGGGACCCGAGGTCGAGCGGGAGGTCGTCCGCGGCCTGATGCTGCTGCGCCTGTCGACCCTGGCGACCGGGCGCACCGGCGTACGCCCGGAGACCGCGCAGCTGCTCGCCGACCTGCTGTCGCACGGCATCACCCCGGTCGTCCACGAGTACGGCTCGCTGGGCTGCTCCGGCGACCTCGCGCCCCTCGCGCACTGCGCGCTCGCCCTGATCGGTGAGGGGCCCGTCCACGACGCGAGCGGCCGCCTCGTCGACGCGGGCACCGCCCTTGCCGAGGCCGGGCTGACCCCGGTCGAGCTCGGCGCCAAGGAGGGCCTCGCGCTCATCAACGGCACCGACGGCATGCTCGGCATGCTGGTGCTGGCCATCCACGACCTGCGACGGCTGCTGCGCACCGCCGACGTCGCGGCGGCCATGTCCGTCGAGGGGCTCCTCGGCACCGACCGCGTCTTCGCCGCCGAGCTCCAGGCGCTGCGGCCCCACCCGGGCCAGGCCGCGTCCGCCGCCAACCTCGTGCGGGTTCTGGCCGGCTCGGGCGTCGTCGCCTCGCACCGCGGTCCCGACTGCAACCGCGTGCAGGACGCCTACTCCCTGCGCTGCGCGCCCCAGGTCAACGGCGCCGCCCGCGACACCGTCGAGCACGCCGCCGTCGTGGCCGGCCGCGAGCTCGCATCGGCCGTGGACAACCCCGTCGTCCTCGACGACCGGGTCGAGAGCAACGGCAACTTCCACGGGGCGCCGGTGGGCTACGTCCTCGACTTCCTCGCGATCGTCGCGGCCGACGTCGCCTCGATGAGCGAGCGGCGCACCGACCGGTTCCTCGACAAGGCTCGCAACCACGGGTTGCCGCCGTTCCTCGCGCACGACCCGGGGGTCGACAGCGGCCTGATGATCGCGCAGTACACCCAGGCCGCGATCGTCTCCGAGCTCAAGCGCCTCGCGGCGCCGGCGTCGGTCGACTCGATCCCCTCCAGCGCGATGCAGGAGGACCACGTGTCGATGGGCTGGTCGGCCGCGCGCAAGCTGCGCCGGGCCGTCGACGGGCTCAACCGGGTGGTCGCCGTCGAGGTGCTCACCGCCGCCCGCGGCCTCGAGCTGAGAGCACCGCTCTCGCCGTCGCCGGCGACCGCGGCGGTCATCGCGCTGCTGCACGGCGCCGGCGTCGTCGGCCCCGGGCCCGACCGGCACCTCGCCCCCGAGATCGAGACCGTCGTCCAGCTCGTCGCCGACGGTGCCGTCGTCGACGCCGTCGAAGCAGTGATCGGAGACCTCCAGTGACCCAGCCAGGCAACGGGCCCGTCAACAGCCGACTCCCCATCCGGGCCGCGCGCGGCACCGACCTGACCGCGCGGTCGTGGCAGACCGAGGCGCCGTTGCGGATGCTGATGAACAACCTCGACCCCGACAACGCCGAGCGGCCCGAGGACCTCGTGGTCTATGGCGGCACCGGCAAGGCGGCGCGCGACTGGCCGTCGTACGACGCCCTGGTGCGCACGCTCACCACCCTCGCCGACGACGAGACGATGCTGGTGCAGTCGGGCCGTCCCGTCGGCGTCATGCGCACCCACGCCTGGGCGCCGCGGGTGCTCATCGCCAACTCCAACCTGGTGGGCGACTGGGCCAACTGGGAGGAGTTCCGCCGGCTGGAGGACCTCGGCCTCACGATGTACGGGCAGATGACCGCCGGCTCCTGGATCTACATCGGCACCCAGGGCATCCTCCAGGGCACGTTCGAGACGTTCGCCGCCGTCGCCGACAAGCGCTTCGGGGGCACGCTCGCCGGGACCATCACGCTCACGGCGGGCCTCGGTGGCATGGGTGGCGCGCAGCCGCTGGCCGTCACGATGAACGACGGGGTCTGCATCTGCGTCGACGTCGACCAGGCGCGGATCACCCGGCGCATCGACCACCGCTACCTCGACGAGCAGGCCGACTCCGTCGACGACGCCGTACGCCGCGCGGTCGCCGCGCGCGACGAGCGGCGGCCGCTGTCGATCGGCCTGCTGGGCAACGCCGCCGAGGTGTTCCCGCTGCTGCTCGAGATGGACGCCCCGATCGACGTCGTCACCGACCAGACCTCGGCGCACGACCCGCTGAGCTATCTCCCGATCGGCGTCTCGGTCGCCGACTGGCCCGACGCGGCGAGCCGCGACCCCGACGGCTTCACCAAGGACGCGCAGGCGTCGATGGCTGCGCACGTCCGGGCGATGGTGGAGTTCCAGGACCGCGGCGCCGAGGTCTTCGACTACGGCAACTCGATCCGCGACGAGGCGCGCAAGGGCGGCTACGACCGGGCCTTCGCGTTCCCGGGCTTCGTGCCGGCCTACATCCGGCCCCTCTTCTGCGAGGGCCGCGGCCCGTTCCGCTGGGCGGCGCTCAGCGGCGACCCGGCCGACATCGCCGCCACCGACCGGGCGATCCTCGAGCTCTTCCCCCGAGAGGACTCGCCGCAGAACGAGCGGCTGCACAGGTGGATCACCATGGCCGGCGAGCGGGTGGCCTTCCAGGGCCTGCCGGCGCGGATCTGCTGGCTGGGCTACGGCGAGCGGCACCTGGCCGGGCTGAGGTTCAACGAGATGGTCGCGTCGGGGGAGCTCAAGGCACCGGTCGTGATCGGCCGCGACCACCTCGACTGCGGCTCGGTCGCCTCGCCCTACCGCGAGACCGAGGCGATGCTCGACGGCTCCGACGCGATCGCCGACTGGGCCGTGCTCAACGCGCTGGTCAACACCGCCTCGGGCGCGACCTGGGTCTCGTTCCACCACGGCGGCGGCGTCGGCATCGGCCGCTCGCTGCACGCCGGCCAGGTCTGCGTCGCCGACGGCACCGCGTTGGCCGCCGAGAAGCTCGAGCGGGTGCTGACCAACGACCCGGGCATGGGCGTGATCCGCCACGTCGACGCGGGCTATGAACGGGCCGCCGAGGTGGCCTCGGAGCGTGCCGTCCGGGTGCCTATGCGCGAGTAGGCCACCCGCCGCACCAGCACCTCGAACGGCCCGCGCCGCCCGGCCCGCGCCATCCGGTCGGCGAGCACGACGGTCGCGAGCCAGGCCGCCGTCGCGAGCACGGCCGTCGAGGTGACGGTGAGCGTGCCGGACAGGTCGAGCAGGAACGGGGTGAAGGCCACGGCCCAGACCACCGACTGGCCGAGGTAGCAGGTCATCGAGCGCTGTCCGGTCGCCGCGAGGGCCTGCGCCCACCGGGGCCGACGGTCGCCCAGGCGCAGGGCCACGAGCCCGACCAGGGCGGCGTACCCGAAGCCGCCGAGGACCCCGGTCGCGTCGTGCAGCGGTCCGACCAGCTCGAGCACGTCGTCGCCCGGTACGCCGGCCCACCCGGCGAGCACCACCGCGATCGGCTGGGCGCCGGCGACGGCCGCCGCGATCCCGACGACCGCGGTCACGACGAGCAGCCGTCGGTGCTCCGCCGGCTCCTGCAGCACCCGCCGTCGGCCGGCCCAGAGCCCGACGAGGAACGGGCAGGCGAACCCGACCGGGCCCAGCAGGGCGACGTAGCCCGAGACGACCGGCCGCTCGGTCAGCACGGCGAGGAGGTCGGGCGGCAGCATCGAGGCGTCCGGCCCGAGCTCGCTGACCGTGTAGGAGTCGAGACCCGGGAGGCTCAGCATCGCGAAGAACAGCGCGGCGACCACCAGGAGCCAGCGGTCGTGCCAGCGCACCGTCCACGCCCCGACCAGCAGCAGCACGCCGTAGGCGGTGAGGATGTCGCCGGGGAAGAGCAGCACCGCGTGCAGGAACCCGACCGCGACCAGCACCAGCGACCGCCGCCAGAGCAGGCGTCGGGTGCCGCGCGGCCCGAGCTGCGGACCCCAGCGCGCCACGACCTGGGCGACGCCGTAGCCGAAGAGCAGCCCGAACATCGGGAACGCGCGCCCGTCGACGAACGTCGTCACCGCCCACACGACCGCCGCGTCGACCGGACCGACGTCGCGCGGGTAGCCGCCGAGGACGCCGGCGGTGTCGCCACGCAGGAAGTAGTGGCTGTTGGCCAGGGCGATGAAGAGCAGCATCGCGCCGCGCGCCAGGTCGGGGGCGAGCGAGCGCTGCTCGGGTGGGGTCGGAGCGACGGTCACCCGGCCAGCCAACGCGACGGCGTACGAACAGCACATCGGTCGCAGGTCGCCGCCGGCGCGACCTTGGTCTCGTGTGGCACCGGCCGCACGATCCGGACGAGCCCTAGGGTGGCCCCATGCCCGAGTACCTGCGGATCGGCGAGGTCGCCACGGCGCTCGGCGTCAGTGTCGACACCCTGCGCAGGTGGGAGGCCGACGGGCGGGTCGAGTTCGAGCGCCAGCGCAACCAGCGGGTGCTGCGGTCCGACAAGCTGCCCGACCTGCTCCACCTCCACTCCGGCGGGCCGCGCACCAGCAGCGCGCGCAACCGGATGGCCGGCATCGTGGTGTCGGTCAAGAAGGACTCGGTGATGGCGCAGGTCGAGCTGGTCTGCGGTGACTTCCGGATCGTCTCGCTGATGAGCCGTGAGGCGGCCGACGACCTCGGACTCGAGCCGGGCTCGCCGGCGACCGCGGTCGTCAAGGCGACGACGGTGATCGTGGAGGCGTAGGTCGGGCTGTACCCAGGAACTACCTAGGTGGCATGCTCGGGCGCATGACGCGTCGCCTGCTCCCGTACCTCGCCCTGCTGCTCCTCGCCCCCGCGCTCGTCGCGTGCGGTGGTGACGACGACGACACCACGGTCACCGTCTATGCGGCGGCCTCGCTGAAGAAGACCTTCGAGCAGCTCGCGTCCGACTTCGAGGCCGACCACGACGGGGTCACCGTCGAGCTCGTCTTCGGCGGCTCGTCCGACCTGGTCAGCCAGATCCAGAACGGCGCCGAGGCCGACGTCTTCGCGTCCGCCGACACCGCCAACATGGACAAGCTCACGGCCGACGACCTCCAGGGCCAGGACCCGCAGGACTTCGCGACCAACACGCTGCAGATCGCGGTCCCGCCCGACAACCCGGCCGACGTGTCGTCGCTGCAGGACCTCGCCGACCCCGCGCTCGACCTCGTGCTCTGTGCACCCGACGTACCGTGCGGCGCGGCCGCTCAGGGGGTCGCGGAGGCGGCCGGGCTGACCCTCGACCCCGACAGCGAGGAGCAGTCGGTGACCGACGTGCTCGGCAAGATCACGTCGGGCCAGGGCGACGCCGGGCTCGTCTACGTCACCGACGTGCTGGCCGCCGGCGACGACGTCATGGGCGTCGAGTTCCCCGAGTCCGCCGACGTCGTCAACACCTACCCGATCACCACGGTCGAGGACAGCGACGAGTCCGACCTCGCCCAGGAGTTCGTCGAGCTGGTGCTGAGCGACTCCGGGCAGAAGGTCCTGACCGACGCGGGGTTCGGCGCCCCGTAGGTTGCGGACCGTGGGACAGACACGCGCGGTCGGGCTGCCGCGCTGGGTCGTCGTGCCGGCGGCGCTCGGCGCGCTGTTCGTCCTGCTGCCGCTGGTCGCGATCGTCGCGCAGGTCGACTGGTCCAACTTCTGGGGCCTGATCACCTCGGAGTCGTCGCGGACGGCGCTGTGGCTCAGCCTGCGCACGTCGACCGCGAGCACCGTCGTCTGCGTGCTGATCGGCGTGCCGATGGCCCTCGTGCTGGCCCGGACGAGCTTTCCCGGCCAGGGCGTCGTCCGGTCGGTGGTGCTGCTGCCGCTGGTGCTGCCGCCGGTGGTCGGGGGCCTGGCGCTGCTCTACACGTTCGGCAAGCGGGGCCTGATCGGCCAGTCGATCGAGGTGGTCGGCACGACGGTCGCGTTCTCGACGATCGCGGTGGTGATGGCGCAGGTGTTCGTGGCGCTGCCGTTCCTCGTCGTCAGCCTCGAGGGGGCACTGCGGACCGGCGGCGAGCGCTACGAGGTCGTCGCGGCCTCGCTCGGCGCCGGCCCGACGACGGTCTTCCTGCGGGTCACCCTGCCGCTGGCGATGCCCGGGCTCGTGTCCGGAGCGGTGCTCGCGTTCGCGCGGTCGCTCGGCGAGTTCGGCGCGACGGTGACGTTCGCCGGCAGCAAGGAGGGCGTGACGCGCACGCTGCCGCTCGAGATCTACCTGCAGCGCGAGACCGACCCCGACGCGGCGATCGCGCTGGCGCTGGTGCTCGTCGTGGTGGCGGTGCTGGTCATCGGCCTGGCGCGGCAGGGGCGGTCGGCCCTGTGAGGATCGAGCCGTGACCCTGTCGTTCACCGCCACGGTCACGGACCGCGACGTCGAGGTGTCCTTCGATGTCGCCGACGGCGAGACGGTCGCGCTGCTGGGGCCCAACGGCGCCGGCAAGTCGACGGTCCTCTCGGTCGTCGCCGGGCTGCTGCGACCCGACGCCGGCCGGGTCGAGCTGGCCGGCCGGACCCTCCTGTCCACCGGTGGGTACGCCGACCAGGCGCGGGTCGACGTCGCCCCGCACCGCCGGCGCGTGGCCCTGCTGGCCCAGGAGCCGCTGCTCTTCCCGCACCTGACGGTGCTCGACAACGTGGCCTTCGGGCCGCGCAGCGCGGGGGTCGCCCGCGCCGAGGCGCGCAGCCGGGCGCAGGAGTGGCTGGACGAGGTCGGCATCGGCGAGCTGGCCGACCGCAGGCCGGGGCAGCTGTCGGGTGGGCAGGCGCAGCGCGCGGCCGTCGCACGGGCGCTGGCCGCCGAGCCCGACCTGCTGCTGCTCGACGAGCCGATGGCCGCGCTCGACGTGGCGGTGACGCCGGCCCTGCGGCAGACGCTGCGCCGGGTGCTCGCGGAGCGGACCTGCGTCGTGGTGACCCACGACGTGCTCGACGCTCTGCTGCTGGCCGACCGGGTGCTGGTGCTCGAGGGCGGCCGCGTCGTCGAGGCCGGCCCGACCCGTGAGGTCCTCACCCGTCCCCGCAGTGCCTTCGCCGCACGGCTGGCCGGCCTCAACCTGGTCGTCGGCGCCTGGCACGACGGCGCCCTCGTCCTCGACGACGGCACGACCCTGGCCGGGCTCGTCGCCGGGGAGTCACCGGTCGACGGGGAGCCGGTCGTCGCGGTCTTCCGCCCGACCGCGGTGGCGGTCTATCGCAGCGCCCCGCACGGCAGCCCACGCAACGTCGTGCCCGCCACGGTGACGCAGGTCGAGCCCCTCGGCGACCTGGTGCGCGTCCGCGCGGGCGACCTCAACGCCGACGTCACGGCCCCCGCCGCCGCCGAGCTCGAGCTCGTCCCCGGCGTCGAGGTGTTCTTCAGCGTCAAGGCCACCGAGGTCGACGTCTACCCGGCATGAGAGCCCCGGACGACGGTGAGTCGGCGCACATGTGCGCCGACTCACCGTCGGGGGGTGGGGGTCAGCGGCGGGGGACCGTGACCCGCCAGGTGCGCGCGGACGCCTTGACCGTGGGGGAGCCCAGGTAGCGCACGGTGATCGTGTGCCGGCCCGGCTTGGCGCTGCGCAGGGTGAAGGCGACCTTGCCGCGTGCGGCGGCGGTCAGGGTGACGGTCCGGACGACGCGCCTGCCGTCGAGCACCTGGACCCGGCCGGTGACCGGCTTGCTGCTCGCGACGGTGAGCGTGCCGCTGACGGTGCGGCCGCGGCGGGTGACGAAGCCGGCGACCCGGGACGCGACGGGCGCAGCCGGCGCGGTCACGGTCACCGCGGTCTCCTGCGAGGTGGACGCGGTGTGCGTCGGGCTGCCGTCGTACGACGCCGTGAAGGTGTGCCGGCCGGTGGTCAGGCCGGACGGCAGCCGGACGGCGGCGAGCCCGTGGGTGACGGTGCCGGTGGCGACCACCGTCGTGCCCTCGCGGAGGGTGACGGTGCCGGAGCCGCGGGCCTCGGAGTCGGTCGAGCCGACCTGGACCGCGAC
The DNA here is from genome assembly GCF_030655615.1 of Nocardioides sp. Lineage (GTDB taxonomy): Bacteria > Actinomycetota > Actinomycetes > Propionibacteriales > Nocardioidaceae > Nocardioides. Next base: position 2,594 of record NZ_JAURVJ010000015.1, on the reverse strand, counting down.
GGTCCCGCCGCGTGGCACGGTGGTCGAGGTGATCGACGTGGCCGTGTGGGCCTTGCCGACGACGAGGGTGCCGGTCGCGGACTCGTCGGCGGCGTAGTGGGTGCCGCCGCTGTAGGCGATCTTGACCGAGTAGCTGCCCGGCGCCAGGGTCGGCAGCACGATCGACACCGGGTCGGTCGAGCGGACGGCGACCACCGGACCGGTGCGCCTGCCGTCGACCACCGCCTGCAGCGTGCCGTCCACGGGGCCCTCGGTCACCCGCGGTGAGAGGGTGCCGACGACCCGGGCCGAGCCGGAGCCGTAGGCCGCCTCACCGGCCGGGGTCTGCAGGCCGACGGTCGTCGGGATCGGGGCCGGGTCGACCACGATGGTGCCGAGCAGGGTGTCCTTGGCCGTGAACCAGGCGGACTCCGAGGTCTGCAGGAACACCCGGTAGGTGCCGGGCTCCGCCGTGATGGCGGTGGTGTCGAACGCGAGCTGGCCCGTCCCGTCGAAGTCGCCCTCGGCCAGCGACACACGCTCGTCGTGCTCGTCGAACGCGAGCAGGACGTAGTGGCCGAACGGCGTCAGGTGGGCCGCGCTGCTGACCGGGGTCACGCCCACGGCGGACTTGGCGAAGCGGTCGAGGTGCTGGCCGGCCGGGATGTCGCTGACGTGGGTCATCGTCGCCCTCGCGACGGAGACCGGGACGGCTGCGTTGGAGGGGGAGTAGACGTTGCCGTCGACGCCGCCGCTGTAGTCGATGCTGAGGTCGGGGTAGCTGCCGGGCGGCACGTGGAACGCGGCGTCGCGGCCCTCGACCGGCAGGGCCTGGTCGAGGCGGCCGTCGGGGGTGCTGATCCGGATCGTGCCCGGGATCGTGTCGCGGCTGCCGCCCCTGACGTGGACGGTGAGGACGTCCTCGGCGGCGAGCGTCGTCGGACCGGTCTCGACCTGGGTGAGGACGAGGGCGCGGGTGGAGCCCGAGCTGTCCGAGCTGCCCGTGGGAGTCGCGGGGTCGGCGTACGCCGCCGGCGCGGACGCGCCCAGGGCGAGCGAGCCGACCAGGACCGGCAGTGCGGCCAGCGCGGCCACCGCCAGACGGGTGCGGTGGAGCGGTGACCCGTCGCGTTGGTGCGACGGGTCGGCGAACGGGTGGGTGCTCATCGGTGAGCCTCCTCTGGGTCGTGGATGTCGTGTCGGGGACGACCCTCGACGGGGGTGCTGGGGCCGCGCTGGGGTGCGGCTGGGGCGGGCCGACCGAGCGCTCCCAGTGGTCCCCCAGTGGGCGGGGCGAGGGTGCGCGGCATGGGCACCTACGTCATCACCTCCCTCGTCACCGTCGACCGACCCGCCGACGAGGTCGCGGCCTACCTGCTCGACTGGACCCACGACGTCGAGTGGCGTGCGGCGGTCACCCGCTTCACCGTCGAGCCGACCGGTCGCGCCGTCCGGGGCCAGCGCCTCGTCGAGGAGCTCCGCTACGCCGGGCTCACCTTCCGTACCCCCACGACGGTCGCAGAGGTCTCGCCGCTCACCGCGCGCTACACGGGCGGCGGCCGCTCGATGCGCGTGGCCGGCGTCCGCTCGGTGGTCGCGCTCGGACCCGACCGCTGCGAGGTCCGGACCCGCACCGAGCTGGGCCCGCGCGGCGCGATGCGCCTGCTGGCGCCGCTGCTGGTCGGGTCCTACCGACGCGCGGACGCGGCCGACCTGCGCACCCTGGCCGCCCGATTCGCCGGTGCGACCAGCGCCCGGACTTCCTAGGATCGACTCGTGCAGCTCGACGTCCTGGGTCCGGTCCGGGTGTGCCGGGACGGCCGTGAGGTCGACCTCGGGACGCCGCGGCAGCGGGCGATCGTGGCCGCGCTGGCGCTCTCCGAGGGGCGCGTGCTCGCCGTCGACGCGCTCGTCGGCCGGGTGTGGGGCGACCGTGCGCCGGCCACGGTGCTGGGCACCCTGCAGAGCTATGTCGGCCACCTGCGCCGCGCCCTCGAGCCCGACCGTGCGCCGCGCGAGGCGGCGACGGTGCTCGTCACCGAGCACGACGGCTACGCCCTGCGGATCCCACGTGCCGGCCGCGACGACGCCCGGCTGGCCGACGCGACCGGCCGGGCCCGCGACCTGCTCCGCGCCGTGCCCGACCAGCTCCGCCCCCGGGCCACGGCCGACGTCGTGCCGCTCTGTCACGAGGCGCTCGGCCTGCTCGACGGAGCGCTCGAAAGCTGGCGCGGGACGCCCTACGCCGACCTCGCCGACGACCCCGGCGCCGTCGCCGAGCGCACCCGGCTCGGCGACCTGCGCACCGCGGCGCTCGAGCTGAGCGTCGTCGCGCGCCTCGCGATCGGTCGGCACGACGAGGTCGTGCCCGAGCTCGAGGCGATGACGCGGACGCACCCCCTGCACGAGCGCTGGTGGACCCTGTACGCCGTCGCGCTGTCCCGCACCGGGCGCCAGGCTGACGCGCTCGCCGCGCTGCAGCGGCTGCGGTCGGTGCTCGACGACGAGCTCGGCGTCGAGCCGAGCCTGCCGGTGCGTGAGCTGCAGACCGCGATCCTGCGCCAGGACGCCTCGGTGTCGTGGAGCGCGGAGGCCGAGGCGTCGCTGCCGACCGT
>NZ_JAURVJ010000014.1 GCF_030655615.1 Nocardioides sp. | reverse complement strand
CGGCAAGGCCGGCAAGGCCGGGGGCCGTGGGGCCGCCGGACGCGGTGCCGCCACCGGCGCGGCGGGCGCCGGCAGTCGCCGACGCGGCAAGGACCGCGACCGCGAGGCGCGCGAGCGCGACCTGTTCGACGACGGCAACGGCTGGATCGACGACGAGGGCGTGGCGCCCGAGGTCCTCGACTAGCCCGACGAGCCCGACGAGCCGCAGCCGGTGACCAGCGGCAGCCGCAGCACGATCGCGGTGGCGCCGTCGCGGTAGTAGCGCCGGCGCCGGTCGATCTCGACGAACCCGAGGTCGGCGTAGAACGCGATCGCCCCGGCGTTGTCCTCGCGCACCTCGAGCAGCAGCCGGTCAGCGCCCTCGGCGCGGGCGACCCGTCGCACCTCGTCGAGGAGCTCTCGTGCCACGCCCCTACGCCGGTGGGCCGGGTCGACCGCGACGCGCTGCAGCTCGGCGATGTCGGCGACGATGCTGGCGACGGCGTAGCCGATGACGACCGACCCGATCTCGGCCGCCCACCACGTCACGGTCGGCAGCTCGCCGCTCACGCCGGCGGCCACGAGCCCTGGGGACCACGCGTCGTCGCCGAGGTTGTCGGCCTCGAGGTCGGCGAGCGCGTCGGCGTCGGCCGCGTCGGCGACGCGGATCACGAGACCGGCTTCGCCGCGCGCGGGACCTCGGCGTCGGGACGGCGCAGGTAGAGCGGCTCGGGGTCGAGCAGCTCGACGCGCTCCTCGACGACCGCGCGCCCGAGCCACCCGGCGCTGGGCCGGACCGGGCCGACGGCGTGCGGGAACGCGTCGGGGTAGAGCAGCGCGCCCTCCCCCACCACCGGCGCGTCGGTGGCGACGGTGTCCGGGCGGTCGACGGCGGGGCCGCTCGTGCGCGCGCCGTCGGCGTCGTACGTCGCCAGGTAGACCTCCTTGCGGCGCGCGTCGGTCGCGACCACGAAGGACCCGTCGACGACCCCGGTCTCGACGGCCTCGAGGGCGAGGGCGTCGAGGCTGCAGACGCCGTAGACGGGCACGTCGAGCACGAACCCCAGCGTGCGCGCGGTGACCAGCCCGACCCGGAGCCCGGTGAACGGGCCGGGTCCGGCCCCGACGGCCACGGCCGTCACGTCGAGCCGGTCGGCGCCGGCAGCGGCGAGGACCTGCTCGATCAGCGGGGCGAGCTGCTCGCCGTGGCGCATCGTCTCGGCCGACACCAGCTCGGCCACGACCGTGCCGGCGTCGTCGAGCAGGGCCACGGAGACCTGGGGCGAGGCAGTGTCGAAGGCGAGCAGCACGGCGACGACGTTAGGGCATGGCCGCGAACGTGACCTCGACCGAGGTGAGCGGCAGGTGGGCGTCGTCGCCGAGGGACCAGGCGGCGACCCGGCGGACGTGGTCGGCGGGGATCGCGGCCCCGGCCGGCCCGGCCGGGACGTCCCAGGTGGAGTGGGCGTCGTGGGGCAGGACGACGGCGGCACCGCACGCGACCACCCCGCGGGCGGTGGCTGCGACGCACATCTCCGACTGGAGGCCGGCGACCACGACGACCGCGTGCCCGGCGAGGATCCCGGCCAGGTCGGTGTCGACGAACGGGTCGTCGAGCCGCTTGCGCACGACCGGCTCGCCGGCACGCACGTCGAGCACGAGCGCGCGGCCACCCTGGTCGCCGTCGTCCTCGCCGTGGTCGAGCGGGAACCGGGGGTCGGCGTCGCCGACGTCCTGGACGTGCACGACCAGCGCGCCGGCGGCGCGGGCCGCGGCGAGCAGGGTGCGCACGGCCGCGAGGAGACCGTCGACGTCGTGCGGGGGCGGGTCGTGCTCGACGTGGGCACGTTGGACGTCGACGACGACCAGCGCGGTCGCCGGGACGCTCACGTCCGGGCCCACCGCGGACCGAGGCGGAGGATCTCGACGGTGCGGGGGTCGGGCTCGGCGTCGGGGTCGACGCCGGCGGCGGGGTCGCGGCTGATGCGGACCTGCAGGCGCGAGTCGGCGAGGTCCTCGGCGATGCCCTCGCCCCACTCGACCACCGTGACGGCGTCGTCGAAGGCGGTGTCGAGGTCGAGGTCGTCGAGCTCGGCGGCGCCGCCGAGGCGGTAGGCGTCGACGTGCACGAGCTGGGGCCCGGTGCCCCGGGTCGCGTGCTCGCGCGCGATGACGAAGGTCGGCGAGGTCACCGGCCCCTGCACGCCGAGCCCGAGCCCGAGGCCCTGGGTGAAGGTCGTCTTGCCCGCCCCGAGGTCACCGGTGAGGACGACGAGGTCGCCGGGCCGCAGGTCCTGGGCCACCCGCGCCCCGAGGGCCCGCATGTCCTCGGCGGTCGGCACGTGGTGGAAGGACGGCACCGGCCGCACCAGCTCGACGTAGGGCGAGTTGCGGTCGGTCTGGGTGAACCCGCGGTGCGCCCAGAACCCGACCGTGCGCGGCAGCTCCTCGCGCGCGACGACCCGGAGCCAGGCCCGCCCGACCGCGGCCTCGGACGCCGCCTGGATCATCGCGCCGGCCACGCCGTGGCCCTGCGCCGACGTCAGGACGCCGAAGCGGCGCAGGTAGACCGAGTCGCCGACGGCGTCCATGATCAGCGCCCCGACGGGCTCGCCGTCCAGGCGCGCGACGAGGCCGCCGCCGAGCGCGAGCCGGGTCGCGATCGACGACTCGGTCTCGCGCAGCGCGTCGGCCGGCGGGTCGAGCGGCGGGCGGCTGCCGAAGGCCTCGCGCACGATGTCGAGGACGATCGCGGCCGACTCCGGTCCGACGCGACGGACCGTCACCTTCACCGGGCGGCGGCCCGGGTGGTGGCGGCGGTGATCAGCTGGTCCAGCTCGGCGTTGACCTGGTCGTGGCGCTCGATCGGCACCATGTGGCCCGCGCCCTCGCACTCGAGCAGCCGCGAGGCCGGGATGCGCGCGTGGAGCTTGCGGGAGTGGCCGACCGACGTGAGCTTGTCGGCGGTGCCGCAGATGATCGAGACCGGCACGGCGTCGAGCACCTCGACGTGGTCGAACTTGTCGAGGCTGCCGAAGCTCGGGAAGAAGTCGGCGACGACCTCGAACGGCGTGGCCGACAGCATGTCGTCGACGAACGACACGTAGGAGTGGGGTACGTCGCCCCCGAAGGCGAACCGGTGGGTGGCGGCGTTGGCGATGTAGCGGCCCACCCGGCGGACCTGGTCGACGGCACCGTGCCCGACCGCGAGGGTCGCGACGGCCCGCTGGGTCGCGCGGCCGGTGAGCCGCGCGGGCAGCATCGGCAGCAGGATGCGGCTGGGGTCGAGGCCGCCGGCGGTCGTCGAGACCAGCGCGACGCCGATGACCTTGTCGCCGATCAGCTCGGGGTAGTGCTGGGCGAGCGCGCAGATCGTCATCCCGCCCATCGAGTGCCCGACCAGCACGACCGGCCCGTCGTGGACGACCTGCTCGATGACCGAGCGGAGGTCGTGGGCGAGCTGGTCGATCGTCGCGTGCTCGCGGTCGGAGCGGCCCGAGCGGCCGTGGGAGCGCTGGTCGTAGTAGACGGCGCGGACGAGCCCGCGGTAGGCCGCCCGCTGGAAGTGCCACGAGTCGAGGTTGAGGCAGTAGCCGTGGATGAACACGAGGGTGACCGGCGGGGTGCGGCCCTGGCCGCGCGCGGGCTTGCCGTCGACGTCCTCGACCTCGACGTGGAGCGGGAGGCCGTCGTCGGCGACCACGGTGACGGGGCTCGTGCGCAGCGACCCGAACGGCACGCTCTCGCCGGCGTCGAGGCTCACCGAGCGCTGCTGGCGCAGGATCCCGACGGCGGTGCCGGCGGCAGCGAGCCCGACGGCGCCCCCGATCGAGCCGAGCAGCCAGCGGCGGCGACTGGTGGTCACGACGCCCCTCCCGGCTGTCCGACGACTTCTCCGACGTAGCGACGGGGCATGCGTCCTCCGATGCGCGTGACGATCTCGTAGTTGATGGTGCCGCAGGCCTCGGCCCAGTCCTGGGCCGTGGCGCGCCCGTCGCCGGGCGGTCCGAAGAGCACGACCTCGCTGCCCTCGGGCGGGGTGTCGCCGCCGAGGTCGACGAGCACCTGGTCCATGCAGACGCGGCCGCGCACGGCCCGGCGCTTGCCGTCGACGGCCAACTCGAGACGGTTGCTGCCCGCGACGGGCACGCCCTCGGCGTAGCCGGCCGGGACGAGGCCGACGGTGGTGCGCTCGGGGGCGGTCCACGTGTGGCCGTAGGACACGGCGTCGCCGGCCTCGAGCTGCTTGACCAGCGCCAGCTCGGCGCGCACGGTCATGGCGGGGCGCAGGTCGGTGCCGTGGGCCACGGTGGGCGCCGGGTCGAGGCCGTAGGTCGCCAGCCCGACCCGCACGGCGTCGTAGCGGGCCTGCGGGCGCAGGATCGCCGCGGCCGAGTTGGCGAGGTGGCGCAGCTCGGGCTCGAGGCCGATCGAGGCGGCCAGCGCGAGGGCGTCGTCGAAGGCCGCCTGCTGGGCGTCGTTGGCCGGGTGGTCGGGCTCGTCGGCGCACGCGAAGTGGGACCAGATGCCGGTGACGGTCCAGGACCCCGCCTCCTCACCGGCCCGGGCGCGGGCCAGGAAGGGCTCCCAGTGGGGCCGGGAGGCGCCGCCGCGGTGGAGGCCGGTGTCGACCTTGAGCTGCACGCGCGCCGGGGCGCCGACGTAGGTCGCGGCGGCAGCGATCTCGTCGAGCTCGGCGACGGAGTAGGCGGTGAGGTCGACGTCGGCGCGGATGGCGTCGTCGTAGTGCTCGTCCGGGACGGTCAGCCAGGTCAGCAGCGGGCCGGTGTCGCCGGCGGCCCGCAGCGCGCGCACCTCGTCGAGGGTCGCGACGGCCAGCCACTCCGAGCCGGCCTCACGGGCGGCGCGGGCGACCGGGAGCATGCCGTGGCCGTAGGCGTCGGCCTTGACCACGGTGATCATCGCGACGCCGGTGAGCTCGCGCAGGGTGCGCACGTTGTGGCGCACCGCGTCGAGGTCGACGACGATCTCGGCCCGGGTCATGGGCTCGATTCTCGCAGCAACGCCCGGACGGTCGTCGGCAGCGCGCGCGCCACGTCTCCCGCGGTGATCGGACCGCCGGCCGAGGCGGTGGTCGCGGCGGCCCCGTGCAGCCACGACCCGACGCTCGCGGCGTCGAACGGCTCGAGGCCGGCGGCGGCCAGGGCGCCGACCAGCCCGCCCAGCACGTCGCCGGCTCCGGCGGTGGCGAGCCAGGGCGTGCCGGTCGTGGTGGCGCGGACGCGGCCGTCGGGGTGGGCGACGAGGGTGTGGCGGCCCTTGAGCAGCACGACGCAGCCGTAGGTGTCGGCGGCGATGCGCGCGTGGGACAGCGGGCGGGCCTCGACCACGTCACGCTCGACGTCGAGCATCCGGGCGAGCTCGCCGGCGTGCGGGGTGAGGATCGCGTCGGCGCCGATGCGTCCGTCGCGGGGTGCGTGGACGAGTGCGTCGGCGTCGACGACGGTCGGTACGCCGTCCGCGAGAGCCTCGGCCAGGGTGCCGGCCGCCCCGTCGCCGCTGCCCGAGCCCACGACCCACGCCTGCACCCGGCCCGCGCCGACGACCTCGGGGTGCTGCTCGCGCACGAGGTCGTGGACGGCGTCGTCCCCGACGTAGCGCACCATGCCGACCAGGCCGCAGCTCGCGCCGCCGACCGACAGCAGGCCGGCGCCGGGATAGGTCTCGGAGCCGGCGCGGACGCCGACGACGCCGCGGGAGTACTTCTGGGCGTCGCCGACCGGGCGCGGCAGCAGGGCCGCGACGTCGGCGGCCTGGAGCGCCTCGACCGCCGGGGCGAGGAGGTGGGGGCCGAGCCCGATGTCGACGAGGTGCACCGCCCCGCACGCGGCCGCCGCGGGGTCGACGAGGTGGGCGACCTTGTGGGTGCCGAAGGTGACGGTGAGGTCCGCGCTGACGTGCGCGCCGTCGAGCTCGCCGGTGTCGACGTCGACGCCGCTCGGGGTGTCGACGGCGACCAGGGGCACGCCGGCCAGGCCGGCGAGCGCGGCGGTCGCCTCGGGCCGGAGCCCGGGCCGCCCGCCGATGCCCACGACGCCGTCCACGACGACGTCGGGACGGTGGGCGGGAGCCGACGTGGTCGACGTACCACCGGCGGCGCGCAGCGCGGCGAGGCCGGCGTCGTGGGCGTGGTCGGACAGCAGCCATGCGGTGACCGCGACGCCGCGACGGGCGAGCACGGCGCCGGCGTGCAGCGCGTCGCCGCCGTTGTCGCCGGAGCCGACGAGGAGCAGGACCCGGCGCCCGTAGGTGCCGGGCGCGAGCAGGTCGAGCACGGCGTGCGCGAGCCCGTGCGCCGCCCGTTGCATCAGGACGCCGTCGGGAAGGGTCGCCATGAGGGCCGCCTCGGCGGCGCGGACCTGCTCGACCGTGTGTGCCTGCCTCACCGGCCCCACCGTAGTGGCGGGGCCGGTGGGAGCGGGCTCAGCGTGGTCTCAGCGCCGCACCCGGACCGTGGTGGACCGGGTGCTCGCGACGAACGCGGCGGTGGGCACGTAGGTCACCTTGAGGCCGTAGGTCCCCGGGGTGCGCCGGGGCAGCGTCACGGTGACCGTGCCGCCGACCAGGCGCCACGGGAGGTTGCGCACCAGCTTGCCGCCGTAGGTGACCCGGACCGCGCCGGTGGGCGTGATCCCCGGGGCGCGGACGCTCACCACCGCCTGGGGTCGCACCGACGACCGTGGGCTGGCGGGCTTGACGGCCACCGTCGTCGTCGAGATCGCCCGGAGCACGGTGCGCCCGGCCGAGGGCGCCAGGCCCGGCGCGTGGTCCTCGAGCGTGCCCGTGACCACGACCGACAGCCTGCTGCCGAGGTCGGCCGGCGTGATCGTGTACGTCGGGCCCGTCGCGCCGGCGATCGGGCTGGTGCCGCGCAGCCACTGGTAGTCGACCGCCACGCCGTCGAGGTCGAAGACCGTGTCGGTGGCGACGACCAGCTGGCCGACCCGGGCGGTGCCGGCGACCGTCGGCAGGGTGGTCGCGACCGGCGCCGGCAGCAGGTCGACGGAGACCGGGGTCGAGCCGACGGGCGCCACGGTGGCGCTCGTCAGGTCGGCGGCGACGCTCACGAGGTTGCCGGCGGTGACGTCGGTCGTGCCCTGGCCGGTGGCGGTGAAGGTGAGCGTGGCCAGGGTCGTCGGGCCGGTGGTGGCCGGCGAGGAGCCGAGCTCGGAGCCGACGAGCGAGACCGTGCCGTCGCCGGCCTCGACCGCGCTGTAGGGCATCGCGGCGGTGGTGGTGGCGCCGTCGTACTCGAGGACCTCGGGGTCGAAGCCCAGGTCGAGGTCGTAGGCGTAGAGGTCGGCGGCCGCGTCGGCGGCGACCGTGACGGTGACCTCGTCCCCGATCTCGACCTCGGCGTCCGAGACGGTGACGGTGTAGCCGTCGACCCGCTCGACGACGGCACCCTTGGGCGCGGGAGCCGGAGCCGGGGCGAGCGCCGGGTAGAGCGGCGGCGTCGTGCGGTGCCGGGTCGCCTGCTCGTAGGCGTAGGTCATGGCGATCAGGTCGCCCTCGGAGTAGTTGCGCCCGAGGAACTCGAGGTTGACGCCCGCGCCGGGGAACGTCTCGCCGGTGGCCGACTGGCCCATCGGCACCGTGACGGCCGGCATCCCCGTGTTGGGGCTGAGCCGCAGGTTGGTGCTGAAGGTGCCGTAGGGCGTGCCCGACGGGTAGATCAGCGCGTCGAGGTCGTTGCTGTCCAGCAGCCCGGTGGTCAGCGACTCGCCGGTGGCGATCGCGGTGCCGTGGGTGCCGATCCAGGTCTCGTACTGCGCCTGGGTGACGTTGTTGCGCTGCGGGTACGTCGTGGCCGCGCGGCTCGGCACCAGGCGACCCGAGGCGATGATCGAGGTGAGGTCGCGGGTCGCGACGTCGGGGTCGAGGTGGGCCCCGATGTAGGTGTTGAGGTCGTGCTTGAACTCGTTGGTGCTGCCGCTCGCCTCGTTGAGCGTCGGGTTGAGCGCCGTCGTGGTGATCGGGACGACGGTCGCGCCGGCCGCCGTCAGGTCGGCGACCGCCTCGGTGAAGAGCCGGTTGGCGGCGGCGTTCTGGGCCACCGTCGGCACCATGCTGGTGACGTAGCCGAAGGTCCGGCCCTCGAGGGCGTCGGGGTCGAGGTACTCGGTGTAGGACGCCGGCACCTTGCCGGTCTGCTCCGAGGTGAGCGGGTCGTCGGGGTCGACGCCGACGACGGCGTCGAGGGCGATCGCGGCGTCGGAGACCGTGCGTGCGATCGGGCCGCCGGTGTCTTGGCTCAGCGCGAGCGGGACGATGCCGTCGCGGCTGGTGAGCCCGACCGTCGGGCGGATGCCGACGAGCTGGTTGTAGGACGCCGGCACCCGGATCGAGCCGCCGGTGTCGGTGCCGAAGCCGATGGCGCCGAGGTTGGCCGCGATCGAGGCGCCGGTGCCGCCGCTGGAGCCGCCGGCGGTGCGGGCGAGCTGGTAGGGGCTGGCGACGAGCTTGCTCGACCCGGCGGGGACGTTGGTCGTGTACTCCGACGCGAAGCCGAACGCGAACTCGTCGAGCGTCGCCTTGGCCAGGATCACCGCGCCCGCGTCGCGCAGGCCGTCGACCATGAACGCGTCGTCCGCGGTCTGGTTGGTCTCCCAGCTGCCGTGCCCGGCGCTGGTCGGCATGTCGAGGGTGTCGTAGTTGTCCTTGAGGATGATCGGGATGCCGTCGACCATGCTCCGCGGCCCGCCGTTCGCCGCGCGCAGCGCGTCGCTCTCAGCGGCCGCCGCCAGCGCGGCCGGGCCGCCCGTGGTGATGATGGAGTTGAGCGCCCGGGCGTGGGCGCCGTCGACGAGCCCGTCGTACGCGGTGATGCGGTCGAGGTAGGCCTGCGTCAGCTTGACCGAGGTCGTCACGCCGGCGTTCATCGCCTTCTGCATGTCGACCGCCGACGACTCGAGCAGGTCGAACGGACCGTCGTCGTAGAGCACCCGCTGCGCTGCGTCGGCGACGTCGGTCATGGTGATGACCCCGTCGGCGTCGTAGTCGGCGGCCGCCACCGCCGCCCAGCCGGCGTCGGCCGCCACGGTGCCGAGGGCCGGCACCAGGAGGTCGAGGTCGGCGTCGGTCAGCTGGTCGTCGCCGGTGAGGTCGCCCTCGGTGAAGTACGGCGCCAGGTAGCCGCCTCCCCCGGTCGACACCCGCGCCGCCACCTCGGCCGGGGCGGACGTCGGCGTCGTCACGACCGCCATCGTCGCCAGTCCGAGCGTCCCCGCCACTGCTGCTGCCCACTGCCTGCGTGTGCTCACGCACGTCCCTTCGTCGTCTGTCCCTGGAGCCCGAGACGGCGACCGTAGGCAGCCGATGTTTCGGGACCGGGTCGGACGGCGGCGCGGCCGGTTACGACTCTCGGTCCCCGGGTGGGCACGCCCGGTGACTGGTCAGGTGGTTCCGACCGTTGTCAGGGGTTGCAACCCCTGACAAGGGTCGGAATCCCCGGCCGGCCGGGGAATCCGACACCCCCCGGGGGGTATCACGACTCCAGCACCACGACCGCCGACGCGATCCCGGCGTCGTGCGAGAGCGACACGTGGACGTGCGCGACCCCGAGCTCGTCGGCCCGGGCCAGGACCGTGCCCCGGAGCTCGAGGCGCGGGCGCCCGGACTCCTCGGAGAACACCTCGGCGTCGTGCCAGGCCAGCCCACCGGGCGCGCCGAGGGCCTTGGCCAGCGCCTCCTTGGCGGCGAACCGCGCGGCCAGCGACGCGGGCTGCTTCGTGGCCTCGGCCGGCGTGAACAGCCGGTCGAGCAGGCCGGGCGTGCGCTCGAGGGACGCCGCGAAGCGGGCCAGGTCGCACACGTCGATGCCGACCCCGATCACCGCCACGACGTCACTCGACCGTCACCGACTTGGCGAGGTTGCGCGGCTGGTCGACGTCGTGGCCGAGCAGGGTGGCGAGCTCGCAGGCGAAGAGCTGGAGCGGGACGGTGGCGACGAGCGGCTGCAGCAGGACCGGCACGCGGGGCAGGCGGATCAGCACGTCGGCGTAGGGCTCGATCTTGGTGTCGCCGTGCTCGGCCAGGCAGATGGTGCGGGCGCCGCGGGCGCGGACCTCCTGGATGCCGCTGATCATCTTCTCGTGCAGCTGGTCGCGGCCGCGGGGCGGGACGACGCACAGGACCGGCAGGCCCTCCTCGACCAGCGCGATCGGGCCGTGCTTGAGCTCGCCGGCGGCGAAGCCCTCGGCGTGGAGGTAGGCGATCTCCTTGAGCTTGAGGGCGCCCTCGAGGGCGACCGGGTAGCCGGCATGGCGGCCCAGGAAGAGCACCGACCGGGTGCCGACGTGGTCCTCGGCGAGGTCGTAGACCTGCTGGGCACCGGCCAGCACGGACTCGATCTGGGCGGGGATGGCCTCGAGCTGGGACATCACCTCGTCGATCTCGTCGCCGTAGCGGGTGCCCTTGACCTGGGCCATGTAGAGCGCGAGCAGGTAGCAGGCGACGAGCTGGGTCAGGAAGCCCTTGGTCGAGGCGACCCCGATCTCGGGCCCGGCGTGCGTGTAGATGACGGCGTCGGACTCGCGCGGGATCGTCGAGCCGTTGGTGTTGCAGATCGCGAGCACCTTGGACCGCTGGGTGCGCGCGTGACGGATGGCCTGCAGGGTGTCGGCGGTCTCGCCGGACTGGCTGATCGCGACGACCAGCGTGGAGTAGTCGAGGATCGGGTCGCGGTAGCGGAACTCCGACGACAGCTCGACCTCGACCGGGATGCGGGTCCAGTGCTCGATGGCGTACTTGGCCACCATCCCGGCGTAGAACGACGTCCCGGCCGCGATGATGATGATCTTGGAGATGTCGCGGATCTCGTCGTCGGCCAGCCGCATCTCGTCGAGCTGCAGCAGCCCCTCCTGAGACCGGCGGCCGAGCAGCGAGTCGGCGACGGCCTTGGGCTGCTCGAAGATCTCCTTGCGCATGAACCAGTCGTGGCCGTCCTTCTCGGCGGCCGACAGGTCCCAGTCGACGTGGTAGCGCCGGCCCTCGGCGGGGCGTCCCTCGAAGTCGGTGATCTGGACGCCGTCGCGCGTGATCACGACGACCTGGTCCTGGCCGAGCTCGAGGGCCTCGCGGGTGTGCTCGATGAACGCCGCCACGTCGGAGCCGAGGAAGTGCTCGCCCTCCCCCACGCCGACGACCAGCGGGCTGTTGCGGCGCGCCGCGACGACCCGGTCGGGGTCGTGCGCGTCGACCGCCACGAGCGTGAACGCGCCCTCCAGCACCTGGCAGACGCGCTGCATGGCGGTCGTCAGGTCGACGCCGGACTCGACCTGCAGCTCGACGAGGTGGGCGACGACCTCGGTGTCGGTCTCGGAGACGAGCACGTGGTCGTCGGCCTCGAGGCGCGAGCGCAGCTCGGCGAAGTTCTCGATGATCCCGTTGTGCACCAGCGCCACCCGGCGCTCGTGGCCGAGGTGGGGATGGGCGTTGACGTCGTTGGGCGCCCCGTGGGTGGCCCACCGGGTGTGCCCGATCCCGGTGTGCGACGCCGGCAGCAGGTCCTCGGCGAGGACCTTCTCGAGGTTGGCCAGCTTGCCGGCCTTCTTGGCCTCGGCGATCCGGCCCCCACCGCCCTCGGACGGTACGACGAGCGCGACTCCGGCGGAGTCGTAGCCGCGGTACTCGAGGCGCCTCAGCCCCTCGACAACGACCTCCTGGGCCTGCCTCGGCCCCACGTATCCGACGATGCCGCACATGGCCGATGACTGTACGGGGCGCGTCTCGCCATCAGGGGGCGCCACGGCGACTTGGGACAATCAGCACCAGACCGAAGTATCAAACACTAAGTTCGCGTCATGCGGACACGATGGGCGCCTGCCCTGTCCATCCTCATGATCCTGATGTCGGCCTGTCGAGGCGCTCCCGAAGCGACCGACATGTCCCGTCCGACCACGTCGCCCGCTTCGAACTCTACCGAAGCCGAGCCCACCGGGGACGCCACGAGCGCCCCAAGCCCGCCGACTAGCACCATGCCGAGCACCCCGCCGCGAGACCCACCTGCGGGCGGGGTTGGGCCGGCCCTGACGTCCTTATCGGACCTGGCATCGCTCCCGCCAGATGGAAAGGATGTGAGGTACGTGCAAATCCTGAAGGAGACTCCAACGCTGCAACGTTTCGAGGTGACCTACAGCAGCGCTGGGCACACGATCTCGGGCACACTGACCCGCCCAACAGGAAATGGCCCATTCCCCGCGGTCGTCAGCAATCACGGATACCTCCCTCCCGGGGACTACCAGGTCGGCAATGGCTTGGCGACCGAAGAGCTCGAGCTGGCCGAGGCGGGCTTCGTCGTGCTGCACCCCGACTACCGCGGCTATGGTCTTTCGGACCCGTTGCTGCCCTTCGAACAGGAACTTCGGCTGGTTTACACACAGGACGTGGTCAACGCCGCTGATGCGCTCACCACACTGGCGTTTGTCGACCCGACGCGTCTAGCCCTGCTCGGGCGGTCGATGGGCGGCGCCCTGGCCATCAACGCGCTCGTCACCCACCCCGGGCTCGTCCAGGCGGCAGTAGTCTACGCGCCTCTCAGCTCGGACTTCCTCGAAGGCTCAGCACTCCTCGACCGGCTCGGGCCCGAGACCTTGTCCACCGTTCTCAACACGTTCGGCACACCCGAATCCGCCCCTGACTTCTACCGAGGGCTGTCGTCCAGATACTCATTCGACAAGATCACGGAACCGCTCCTAATCCAGCACGGGACGGCTGACCGAACCTGCCCGCTCCGGTGGAGCGAGAAAACTCAACGGCTTCTTGTAGCGGCCGGAATTACCTCCGAACTCGTCGAATGGCCCGGCGAGGACCATGTCTTCGTACGTTCGGCCGGGCCCGCTCTTGCCCGAACGATCGCATTCTTACGCGACAAGCTCGACCTCCCTCCGTCGTAGCAAGTCAGCGCCAGCGATCAGATCGAGTAGTTGGGGAACCTCCAGGCGGGAGCGAGTTTGATGTCGTCGGCGATGTATTCGAGCAGGTCCTGAAGAGGCTCACCAGAGCCGGGGGCGTCGATGGACAGGCTGAAGGGTGCCAGGACAAAGAGCTCGACCGCCTCGCCCGTGCCCGCACTAGCCCACTTGTCGAACACGGGAACCCCTGCCTTGTCGGAGACGGTGCTTGCGCGCCCGAACTTGCCGCTGTAGAAGCGCTGCGCCGCCGGCACCGAGGACCACTCTCGGAGATAGACGGTGGCGGTTCCGGAACCGGACGAGGGGGCGCGGCACTCCCATTGCCTAACCACTGCAGCGGACAACTGCCGGCGGGAGATCTCGAAGCAGTTCCGGCTCTCTGCGAGATAGACGAAGACGAACTCCATGGCCCCCGGACCTTGAAGCGGCGGGCAGAGGTTGACAGTCTCCGCGGAGCTTTCGTCCCAGCAGCGAACCATGGGTGTTTGAGCTGTTGCGGGTGCCGACGAGGCATCGGCCGGATCGGTCGGTGAAGCCCCTTCGCTCGGCGTAAGGGTGTCAATCGTGCTCTCCCCCTGCGCCCCGCTGCTCCCGGACGTCAGGTTCGCGGTCGGCGTGACGGAAGAAGGCGAGGCGGTGTCATTCCCCTGCGACTCTTTGAGAACTGCGAAGCTGGCACCGGCGGCAACGATGACGACGGCCGCCGCCGCCGCGATCCACAAGCCGATTCGACGACCTCGACCACCCTGGCTGCTCGTGAGGTGTGCGGCGGGGCTTGGTGGGCTCCAAGCTGGCGGCGGCGGCACCATCGTGGGCGGCTTAGCAATCGTTACCTCGGCTTCGGGGGCTCGGCCTGCAACGGTCGGCAACGCAGGTACACCCTGACCGATCAGGGCACGCCGCATGGCTTCGGCCGACTCGAAGCGTTCCTGCGAACGTTTGGCCAACGACTTCTCGAGCAATCGGTTGACCGTCCAGGAGGCCAGGTCACTTCCCTGCACCTGTGGAATCGGCGCTTGTTCGTGCTGACGCATGACGCTCAACTGCGTGCCTTCGTAGGGCTGCCGCCCAGACACCAGGCACCAGAGCACACACCCGACCGAGTAGATGTCGCTCGCAACGCTCGCCGGTTGCCCCATGAAGCGCTCAGGCGCCATGTAAGCCGGCGTACCCACCGCGCTACTGGTGACCGTCGAGTCGACGTCGGCGAACTGCGAGATGCCCAAGTCGCACAAGTAGGCGTGCATTCCTGTGCTGGTTCGCCGTACGAGCACGTTGCTCGGCTTGATGTCCCGGTGAAGCAGTCCGGCGCGGTGAGCATCACTCAACCCCGAAAGGACTTGATCCAGAAGAGCAAGGGCCGACGCCGGCGGCATTGGTCCACGATCGGCGATGAGCTTCGCGAGATCCCCGTCGGGGACGTACTGAGTAGCGATGTAGAGCCACCCGTCGTGCTCGCCGGCGTCATAAGCGGCGACCACGTGCGCCGACTCCAACCGTCCGAGAGCTGCAGCCTCGCGCCGGAACCGGCCGACGAACTCATCCGAGCCAACAAGCTCCGGGGCCAGGAGCTTGAGGGCTACTACTCGATCGAGGTCAACTTGCCGTGCCTTGAGCACGACGCCCATGCCTCCACGCCCGAGCGTGCCCTCAACGACGAACCGGCCAAAACCGTCACCCGGGCCAGGTAATGCGCCCATAGCCGAGACTCCTCACTGTTTCTCCTGGAGGACAATAAGGCGATCCCACAGGAGGTGGAGCCGTTTTGCAGAGACTGGCCGCCGATGCCCATCGGCGTCCGAAGGTGGACCGTGCGTACTTGCAGGCTCCCCGCCTGCAAGGATGACGGCCATGTCCCACGGCGGAGGCCATCGCCTCGACGAGGCGAGCCGGGAGACCTCCCCCTACATCGAGCTCGACCGCAGCGCCTGGGCGGCCCTCGCGCACGAGACCGAGAGCCCGTTGCGCGCCGAGGAGGTCCTTGCCCTGCGCGGCCTGGGCGACTCCCTCGACCTCGAGGAGGTCGAGGAGGTCTACCTCCCGCTGTCGCGCCTGCTCAGCCTCTACGTCGAGTCCGCCGGCCGTCTGCACCGCGAGCAGGAGACCTTCCTGCACCAGCCCACACCCCCGCGCACGCCGTTCGTGATCGGCCTGGCCGGGTCGGTGGCGGTCGGCAAGTCGACGACCGCCCGGGTGCTTCAGCAGATGCTCGCCCACTGGCCCGAGCACCCCAACGTCGCGCTGATCACCACCGACGGCTTTCTCTACCCCAACGCCGAGCTCGAGCGCCGCGGGATCCTGCACCGCAAGGGCTTCCCGGAGTCCTACGACCGCCGGGCGCTGCTCCGCTTCGTCGTCGACATCAAGTCGGGCAAGGACGAGGTCGAGGCACCGACGTACTCCCACCTCGTCTATGACGTCGTGCCCGACGAGAAGGTCGTCGTGAAGCGGCCCGACATCGTCATCATCGAGGGCCTCAACGTGCTGCAGCCGGCCCGGGTCAGCGAGGACGGCCGCGCCGGGCTGACCCTGAGCGACTTCTTCGACTTCTCCGTCTACGTCGACGCCGGCCGCGACAAGATCCGCGACTGGTACGTCTCGCGGTTCCTGCGGCTGCGCGAGACGGCGTTCCGCGACCCCGGCTCCTACTTCACCAAGTACGCCGCCCTGAGCCAGGACGAGGCCGTCGCCGAGGCCGAGCGCATCTGGGACTCGATCAACGGGCCCAACCTGGTGCAGAACATCCTGCCCACGCGCTCCCGCGCGACCCTCGTCCTCCGCAAGGACCGCGACCACTCGGTGCGCTACGTGCGCCTCCGCAAGCTCTGACCGGTCAGCGCCGGACGACGCCGGTCCCCCGGGTGTCGACGGACAGCGGCGGACGACCGGCCGCGCTGGGTCCGTGGGGCGTCGCGGTCACCCGCGTCACGAGCCGGTGGCCCGCGTCACGGCTCGTCACCCGGTAGTGCGACCGCACCGCCCCCGCGATCGGGACGCCGTCTCGGAGCCACCGGTAGCGCAGGCTCACCTGGCACGGGAGCCAGGTCCCTCTCGTGACCCGCAGCGTGCGTCCGGAACGGGCCGAGCCGACGATCCTGGGCGCCGCGGCGACGGCCAGCAGGGTCTCCGGCGGGACGACGAGCGACCGGGTGCCGGCATCGACGACCTGGGTCCGCGGGCCGGCGACGCGCAGGATGCGGCCGTCGCCGGGCGTGCACCCGCCGTCGACCTGGACGTCCGGGCTGCGCCCGACCCCAGCGAAGCGCGTGTAGCGCAGCCGGTAGTCGCCCGGCGCGATGCCGGTGACCCGCCAGTACCCGCGCGGGTCGACGGCGTCGGTGGCCGCCGCCACCCACCGGCCGGCCCGGCGGGTGAGCACGTCGACCCGCGCATAGCGAGCAGTGGCGTCGTCGCGCGCCCGCACCCGCCCGTGCAGCACCCGGCCGGGTCGTGAGGTGCCCGGGACGTAGAGCCACACGTCGTCCTTCAGGGCGACGAAGCGGGCAGAGCCGAGCGTGGCCGCGTGGTCGTCGGGACCGAGGTAGTAGTCGGCCACCGCGCCGGTCAGGTCGTGGAACCGGATCGTGTAGCGGCCGGGGTCGAGGGCCCCGACCGCGAAGGTCCCCTCGGTGCTGGTGCTCGAGCCCGCCACGGACCCGTCGGGTCGCAGCACCTGCACGAGCGTGCGCCGCCCCTGGGTCGGCGCCTGGCCGCTGAGGACGACGCCGCGCATCGTGACGTCACGTCGTACCGCCCCGGACGTGGTCACCTCGACCGTCTCGAGCGTGGGCTGCCGGTCAGGGGCCTCGAACCGGAGCCGGTAGCGCCCCGCCGGGAGCCGCGGCGTCGCGTAGGCGACGACGCCGCCGCCCAGTCGCTGCAGCGCGCGCCGGGCCACGGTCTCCCAGCCCGACCCGACGGGCCGCTCGACGATCAGGGTCCCGCTGTCGGCCCGGAGCACCTCGCCGCTGACGGTCCCGGTCGTGTCGACCGTACGGCGCAGAGCGACGTCCTGCTCCTGCTCGACCACCACCTCCTCGCCGTCGGGCTGCGGCACGGGTCCGGGCGGCCCGTGGCCGACGTCGACGAACGTCCCGTCCGCCAGGCGCGCGACGTAGCCGATCCGGTAGGTGCCACGGGGCAGCTGACCGACGGAGGACGAGGCCCCGTCGCGCAGCGCGGCCGGGAGCGCGACCCACTGCCCGCCGCGACGCCAGAAGGGCTGCACCTCTGACTCGACCACCTCGGTCCCGGCCCCCGGCTCGAGCGTGAGCTCGACCGTGGACGGGCGCGCCAGCTCGACGTCGCGGTCACCGGTCTCGGTGCGCGGTGTGACGACCACCGGAGCTGCGAGGGCCTCGGCCCCGGGCGCGACCTGCGAGGGCGTGTCCGGGTAGTACTCGCTGAGCCGTCCCTCGGCCCGGGCCTCGAGGAGGTAGGTACCCGGGTAGATGTCCTCGACCGTGTAGCGACCGTCCGCGTCGGCCGTGGCCTGCGGGACGTAGTACTGGCGCGCCCCCGTGCGCACGAGGACGGCGGCCCCCGCCAGCGGACGACCGTCGGTGCCGGTCACGACCCCCGAGACGCTGCCCGTGCGTTGCAGGACGAGGTCGTTGCGCACGACCCGGTCCGCCCGGACCTCGAGGTCGGCACCGGTCGAGACCTCGGCACCGCCGCCGGCGAACACCACCGGGTCACGCCCCCACCTGGGGGCGATGCCGAGCCGGTAGCGGCCGTCGGGCAGGGAGGTCCGGTAGACGCCGTCGGCGTCGGTGGGCCGCGGGTCGAGCCCGGGACCACGCGGCTCCCACTGGCGGCCGTGCAGGACGTAGACGACGGCGACGGCCTCCGTCACCGGCTGTCCGTCGGGCTCGGTGACGCGACCGACCAGCATGCCGAGGTCGCGGACCCGGCCGTCGACCTGCCGCGTGGTCTCCCGCGCCAGCGCGACCTCGACGGGTGCCGTCTCCCGACCCGTGGCCGGCTCGGTGAAGGAGACCCGGTAGCGACCGAGGGGCAGCGGCGGGCTGGTGTAGCGACCGTCGTCCCCGGTCACCGCCTCGCCCGCGCGGACCCACGCCGCACCGCTGAACAGGCGCAGGACCACCGGGGATCGCGGGACCGGGCTGCCGGAGGTCGACAGCACCCGACCGGCGATGCGGCTGGCCCGCAGCGCACTGTCGCCGAGGACGACGTCCTGCTCCCGCCCGACGGTGACGACGGTGCTCGAGCGGACGTCGGGCGCGTCGCGCCAGAACTCACGGACGCCCTCGCTGTCGAACCACAGCACGTAGCGGCCGGGAGGGAGCCCGGTCGCGGTGAACCGGCCGTCGGCGTCGACCGGGGTCGGCTGCGGGGGCGCCGCCGGGGCACCGAGCCGCACGAGCGTCCAGGAGACCGGGGCAGCGGGGTCGTCCGTGCGGAAGACGCGGCCCGAGACCGACGAGGGCAGCGGGAGCACCAGGTCGGGCAGGACCCGGTCGGTGTCCTCGGCGACAGGGACGACCCGGCCCTCGTCGGGGGTCGCCTCGTCCGGCCACGTGGTCGGGACCCGGCCCTCGGCCGTGGCGGTGACCCGGTAGCTGCCCGGCAGCAGCCGGTCGAACGCGTAGCGGCCGTCGGGGCCGACCACCGGCGACTGCCCGCTGGAGGTCCAGGTGCCGTCGGTCCCCCGCACCTCGAGGTCGACGCCGGCCCCGACGACGGCAGCCCCTTGCGGATCGACCAGCCGCCCGCTCAGGACCGCGCCGTCCGAGAGGACCGGGTCGAGCCGCACCCACTGCCCGCGCTGCACCCGGATGACCCCGGTGCGCTCGGCGACGTAGTCGATCTCGGGGTCGATCTCGGGCGGACCGACGGTGAGCTCGTAGGACCCCGGAGGGAGCACGATCGCGTAGCGCCCGTGGGCGTCGGTGTCGAGCTCGCGCAGGACCGTCGCGTTGCCGACGATCACCTCGAGGTGCGCGAACGCCACAGCCCGGCCGGACGTGTCGGTGACGACCCCGCCGATGCCCGTGGAGGCCGCGGCGGTCGCTGGCGCTGCACCCACCGGCACCACCAGGAGGGCGGCGACCAGGGCGAGCACCAGCAGCAGGACCCGAGACGTGCGCATGCGCGGACCGTATGTCGTGAGTGGCCTCGCAGGCAGCGAATTGCGCCGACGCGTCGCGCTCAGGCGCCCGTCGGCGGGTCGAGCACGAACCACACGGTGGTGCCGACCTCGTCGAGCTCGGACCCCCAGCGCGAGGTGAGGGCCGAGACCAGCTGCAGGCCGCGGCCGTGCACCCGCAACGGGTCGGCGTCGTCGTCGTGCCGAGGCTCCGTCGGGCGGGCGCCGCTGTGGCTCCCCCGGTCGCGCACCAGCACGGTGAGGATGCCGTCCTCGAGGAGGGCGCGGACCTCGGACGAGGCGCCGGTGTGGATGACGGCGTTGGTGACGAGCTCGGACAGGCAGAGCACGGCCGTGTCGATGACGTCGTCGTCGATGCCCCACGCGGCGAGCTGACGGCGGACGAAGCGCCGGGCGGTGCCCACCGCCTGCGGCTGGCCCTCGACCTCGCAGTCGGCGACGAGGGCTCCCTCGGCGACCTCACGGTCCGCGAGCGCCCCGTCGGGGCGCGGCAGTCGGGCCTGGGCGGCACGCAGGTCACGGGCCAGGGTGTCGACGGTCTCGACGGGGAGGGCCTCCGCGACGGACTGGTCGTCGAGGTAGGCGACGACGGCGCCGAGCACCTGCCCGTGCACGACCAGCGGCTCGGCGACCAGGCCCGTGGTGGTCCCGCCCCGCTGCCGGGCCACGAACTGCGGGAAACGCGGCGCGAGCTCGTCCCACGAGCCGGCGAGCCGCGACCCGCTGCGCACGACGGCGTTGAGGGGGACGTCGTCGTAGGCGTCGATGTGGCACCAGTCGACGACCTCGCCCTGCCGGTCGGAGGCGGTGAACTTCAGCCTCCGCCCGCCGCCCTCGACCAGCGCGAGACCCACGCGGGTCACGCCCGGCCCGGCGACGAGATCGGCGAGACCGTGCCGGGCGACGGCATCGGCGACGACCAGCACCGGCCCAGGCTAGCGCGCCGGCACGCCCTGGCGCCGGTGGTTCCGACGTACGGCCGGGTCAGGCGGTCATGCGGTCAGACGGTCAGGCGGCGTCGATGATGTCGATGACGAAGAACAGGGTCGCGCCGCCCGGGATGGCCGGCGGGGAGCCCGCGTCGCCGTAGCCGAGGTCGGACGGGATCGACATGATGATCCGGCTGCCGACGGGCGTGCCGGGGATGGCCTGGTCCCAGCCGGGGATGAGCTGACCGACACCGATGCCGGCCTGGAACGGCTGCGAGCTGTAGCTCTCGTCGAACGGCTCGTCCTCGCCGTAGACGCTGCCGAAGTAGTTGGCCGTGATGGTCTGGCCGACCTCGACCGCCGGGCCGTCGCCCTCGGTCACGGTCGCGACCTGCAGCTCCGAGCCGGGCTCGGGCGTGTCGGTGAAGTCGAGCCCGGTCACCAGGTCGCCCTCGGTGACGATCTGGGGCGCCCACTCGGGCAGCGCCCCGGCCTCGGGTGCCGCCTCCGACGCATCCGAGGTGGAGGAGGTCGGTGCCGGGTCCTCGGCACTGGTGTCGCCGTCGTCGTCGGAGCAGGCGGCGAGGGTCAGGGCGAGGACGGCGGCGGCCGCCACGAGGGACAGGCGCCGCGAGCGGGGCAGGGACACGTGGTTCATGGGGTTCCTCCAGGGATTGGGAGCGGGGACGGAAGACGGGGTCGGACGCCGGGCGCGGGCGTCACACGAGCGCGAGCCGCGAGCGCACCACGCCGGCGAGGCGGTCGGCCACGCCCTGGGCGGCCTCGGATGTCGCCGCCTCGACCATGACGCGCACGAGGGGCTCGGTCCCCGAGGGCCGCAGCAGCACGCGTCCGGTGTCGCCGAGGGCGCTCTGCTCGGCCGAGACGGCGGCCAGCAGCTCGGGGTCGTCGCAGCGGTCCTTGTCGACGCCGGGCACGTTGACCAGCACCTGCGGGAAGCGGGTGACGACGGACGCGAGGTCGCGCAGTGAGCGGCCGGTGACGACCATCCGCTGCAGCACGTGCAGGGCGGTGAGCAGGCCGTCGCCGGTGGTGGCGTGGTCGCGCATGATCACGTGGCCCGACTGCTCGCCACCGAGGTTGAACCCGCCGGCGCGCATGTCTTCCAGCACGTAGCGGTCGCCGACGGCGGTCTGGCGCACGCTGATGCCGGCGTCCCCCATCGCCCGGACGAAGCCGAGGTTGCTCATCACGGTCGCGACGACGGTGTCGTCGGCGAGGCGACCGGCGTCGCGCAGCGCGATGGCGAGGATCGCCAGGATCTGGTCGCCGTCGACGATCGCCCCGGTCGCGTCGACGGCCAGGCAGCGGTCGGCGTCGCCGTCGACCGCGAAGCCGGCGTGGGCGCCGTGGTCGACCACCGCGCGCTGGAGGCGAGCGAGGTGGGTGGACCCGTAGCCGTCGTTGATGTTGAGGCCGTCGGGCTCGGCGCCGATGGTGACGACCTCGAGGCCGGCGTCGAGCAGGGCGCGGGGGCCGACCGCGCTGGCCGCGCCGTGGGCGCAGTCGAGCACGACGCGCAGCGGGGCGCCGCGCCGTTCGAGCGGGCCGTCGAGCGTGCGCACGAGGTGGGCGGCGTACTCCTCGACGGTCGGGGCGTAGGGCCGCACCCGGCCGACATCGGCGCCGGTCGGGCGGTCCCAGTCCCCGCCGAGGTGGGCCTCGATCTCGCGCTCGAGGGCGTCGTCGAGCTTGACGCCGCCGCGGGCCAGGAACTTGATGCCGTTGTCGGGCATCGCGTTGTGGGAGGCGCTGATCACGACCCCCACGTCGGCACCGAGCGCGTCGGTGAAGTAGGCGACGCCCGGGGTGGGCAGCACCCGGAGGCGCAGCACGTCGACGCCGGCCGAGGCCAGGCCGGCGACCACCGCGTGCTCGAGGAACTGCCCCGAGATGCGGGTGTCGCGGCCGACCACGGCCAGCGGACGCTGGCCGGCGTACTCGCCGTGGTCGACGAGCACGCGCGCAGCGGCCACGCCCAGGTCGAGCGCGAGCTCGGCCGTGAGCGGGCCGTTGGCGAGTCCGCGGACCCCGTCGGTGCCGAAGATGCGCGGCACGCCAGGAATCAGCGCTTGGAGAACTGCGGGGCCTTGCGGGCCTTCTTGAGACCGGCCTTCTTGCGCTCGATGACGCGGGCGTCACGCGTGAGCAGCCCGAGCTTCTTGAGCGTGGGGCGGTTGGTCTCGGTGTCGATCTCGTTGAGGCACCGGGCCACGCCGAGGCGCAGCGCGCCGGCCTGACCGGTGATGCCGCCGCCGTGGATGCGGGCGATCACGTCGAAACGGCCCTCGAGCTGCAGCGCGGCGAACGGCTCGTTGACCACCTGCTGGTGCAGCTTGTTGGGGAAGTAGGAGTCGAGCGTGCGGCCGTTGACGCGCCACTGGCCGGTGCCGGGGGCGATGCGGACGCGGGCGACGGCCTCCTTGCGACGGCCGGTGGCCGCAGCGGGGGCGATGGTCGCCGGACGGGCCGGGGTGTCGGCCGACGCGGAGCTCTCGGACGTGTAGGCCACGCCGCTCTCGTCGGTGGCGAAGGTCTCGTCGACCTCACCGTCGGTGGTAACAGTGTTCTCAGTCATGTGTCTGCCTGCTCAGTCGTGGATGGAAGGTCGCGTTTACTGGGAGATCTGCTTGATCTCGTGGGGCACGGCCTTCTGAGCGGCGTGCGGGTGTTCCGGGCCGGAGTACACCTTGAGCTTGGTCAGCTGCTGACGGCTCAGCTTGTTCTTGGGGAGCATGCCCCAGACAGCCTTCTCGATGACCTTGCGCGCGTCCTTGGCGAGCACGTCGCCGATCGCGGTCTCGGTCAGACCACCCGGGAAGCCCGAGTGGCGGTAGACCATCTTGGTCTGCTTCTTGTTGCCGGCCAGCGCGACCTTGGCAGCGTTGACGACGATGACGAAGTCACCACCGTCGACGTTGGGCGCGTAGGTGGGCTTGTGCTTGCCGCGGAGGAGCGTGGCGCACACGACGGCCAGACGGCCCAGGACGATGTCCTCGGCGTCGATGACGTGCCAGGTGCGCGTGATGTCGCCGGGCTTGGGGGCGTAGGTACCCATGACCTTGCTTTCTGCGTTCGTGGTGTTCCGTTCCGGGGTCTGCCCCGGTCGGAGGTGCTGCTCGCGTCTCTTGACGAACTCGGCCCGGCTCGACTTCTCCAGGACTGCACCGCACCCGGGTCAGGGGGCGGCACGGTAGGGACGCGATCGCCAAGACTACGGACCGGGGCGCGACGGCGCCAATCCGCACCCGTCGGCGTCGTCCGGGGTCAGCGGCGCCACTCCCCATGGGTACGACGGGGCCGGTAGGCCTGGCGGGCGTACGGCGCCGGCGCGTGGCTCGCGCGGAGCAGCCGCTGCATCCGGCGGGCCACGTCGGGGTGCTGCCGGGCGACGTCGTGACGCTCGGACCGGTCCTTCGTGAGGTCGTAGAGCTCCAGCTTGGCCAGGCGGTCCGCGACGTGCGGGTCGTCGCCAGGCGCGTGGCGCACGGCCTTCCAGCGGCCGGTGCGGGCGGCCGTGGTGGTGACGAGCTGCGAGGGCGGTCCCCCGTCGAGGTTCTGGTCACCGATCCGGGGCCGCTCCCAGAAGAGCGGCGGGTGCTCGACCCCGCCGCGGCGCTCGCCGGTGATCCAGTCGCGCACCGACACCCCGTCGACGTCGCGCGGTGGCGTGATGCCGGCGAAGTCGGCGAGGGTGGGCAGCAGGTCGACCGACCCCCAGGCCCGGTCCGCCACGACCCCCGGACGGTCGCGGACGATGCCCGGTCCCCAGACGATCAGCGGCACCCGCACACCGCCCTCGTAGAGCGAGTGCTTGCCGGCGCGGAGCCCGCCGTTGGTGTGCCACAGGATGTCGGCGAGGGCCGAGTCGGGCGACGGCGACTCGACGTCGGCGCACTGGCCCGAGCCGACGAGCAGGTGCTCGTTGGGGGTCGGGCCGTTGTCACCGGTGAACACGACGAGGGTGTCCTCGGCCAGGCCGAGCTCGTCCAGCTTGTCGAGGATCGTGCCGACGTAGGTGTCGAGGAGGGTGTGCTGGGCGGCGTACGCCTTCTGGTCCTCGGTCCACGGGCGGTCGCGGTAGATGCCGTTGTCGGGCACCTGGTTGGGGAAGTGGACGAGCTGCGGGGTGAAGAGGAGGAAGAACTCCTCGTCGCGGTGCCGCTCGATGTAGTCGAGGGCGGAGTGGAGGTACTGCTGCGGGGCGTAGGTGCCGCGACTCTCCCCCTCGTTGCCGGACAGCCGGACGCGGCGGTTGCCGCGCCACAGGTAGTCGGGCCAGTACTGGAAGGCGTGCTCGGTGACGACGATGCCGTGGAACTCGTCGAAGCCCTTCTGGAGCGGGTGGCTCCTGTCGCCGCGGTTGGCGACGTCGAACGACCGCTCGGTGATCCCCCGGGGACGTGGACGTCGCACGTGACGCCGCGCGGTGTCGCCACGAACTGGTCGTCCTCGCCGAACCCCCACTTGCCGAAGACGCCGGTGCGGTAGCCGGCCCGGCGCAGCACCTGTCCGATCGTGACGTCCGGCGCCAGCAGCCGGGGCTGGATGCCGGTCTCGCGCTGGGTGTTGGCCCGCACGCGGGCGTGCCCGCCGTGCATCGAGGTGAGGAGCGTGGTGCGCGACGGGGAGCAGACGCTGGCCCCGGAGTAGCCCTGGGTGAACCGGATGCCCTCGCGGGCCATCCGGTCGAGCCGGGGCGTCCACATCGTCTGCTGCCCGTAGGCGCCCAGGGCGCCGTACCCCAGGTCGTCGGCGAGGATCACCACGAGGTTGGGGCGACGTCGTCCGCGGCGGGCGGCGGGCCGGGCCGACGCGGGCGACGACAGGCCTGTCGCCAGGGCACCCGCCACGCCGGCCACGCCGGCCATGCCGGCCGCCAGGGTCGCGCGGCGGGTGGGTCCGGCCGGGGTGGAGGTGGGGGTGGTCATCGAGACCTTTCCGTCGCGAGCGCCATGTCGTTCATCTCGACCGGCTAACTCCGGTATGGCGGCGACGTTACGGGCGAGCAGGCCCACCCGCCGACGACCGCCCCACCTGTCCGCCCACCGAGTCCCGGGATTCCGCGCCGTGGAGGCGCGGACTAGGTTGTCAGGCGTGACCGACTCTCTCACCGTCCGTGACAACCGCACCGGCTCGGAGTACGACGTACCGATCACCGACGGCACCATCAAGGCTGCCGACCTCGGGAAGATCCGCACCGACGAGGAGTCCCCCGGGCTCGCCGTCTACGACCCCGGCTTCGTCAACACGGCGTCCTGCCGCTCCGCCGTCACCTACATCGACGGCGACAAGGGCATCCTCGAGTACCGCGGCTACCCGATCGAGCAGCTGGCCGAGGGGTCGAGCTTCCTCGAGGTGGCCTACCTGCTCGTGCACGGGGCGCTCCCGACCAAGGCCGAGTACGACGCGTGGGTGCACGAGATCACCTACCACACGTTCGTCCACGAGAACGTCAAGGAGTTCATGCAGGGCTTCCGCTACGACGCGCACCCCATGGGGATGCTGATGGCGTCGGTCGGGGCCCTCTCGACGTTCTACCCCGAGGCCGGCAAGATCTCCGACGCCGACAACCGGCACATGCAGATCGTCCGGATGATCGCCAAGATGCCGACGCTCGGCGCGTGGTCGTTCCGCAACGCGCAGGGCAAGCCGTTCGTCTATCCCGACAACGACCTCGGCTACACCGCCAACTTCCTCTCCATGCTCTTCAAGATGAGCGAGCAGAAGTACGAGGCCGACGAGCGGCTGGTCAAGGCGCTCGACGTGCTCTTCATCCTGCACGCCGACCACGAGCAGAACTGCTCGACCAACGCCGTGCGCTCGGTCGGCTCCTCGCAGGTCGACCCCTACTCGGCCGTCGCGGCCGGCGTCGGCGCCCTCTACGGCCCGCTGCACGGCGGCGCGAACGAGGCCGTGCTCAAGTCGCTCAAGAAGATCGGGTCGAAGGAGAACATCCCCGACTTCATCAAGGGCGTCAAGGACGGCAACGAGCGCCTGATGGGGTTCGGCCACCGGGTCTACAAGAACTACGACCCCCGTGCCCGGATCATCAAGAAGGCCGCCGAGGACGTCTTCGAGGTCACCGGCACCAACCCGCTCCTCGAGATCGCGCTCGAGCTCGAGAAGATCGCGCTCGAGGACGAGTACTTCATCAAGCGCAAGCTCTACCCCAACGTCGACTTCTACTCCGGGCTCATCTACGAGGCCTTCCAGTTCCCGCCCGAGATGTTCACGGTGCTCTTCGCGATCGGCCGCACGCCCGGCTGGCTGTCGCAGTGGCTCGAGCTCGTGCAGGACAAGGAGCAGAAGATCGCCCGCCCCAAGCAGATCTACACCGGCGACCGCGAGCTGACGTTCGTCCCCGCCTCGGAGCGCTGGGCCTGACGTGACGCCGAGGCGGGTGCTCGGGACGACGGCGCTGGCGCTGTTCTGCCTCGTCCCTCCCGGGGTGGCGTACGCCACGACGGCGTCCGCCACCGCCTCGGCCAGGGTGGCGCAGCGGACCGTCACCGACGGGGCCAACCCGCGAGCACTGCTCGACCTGCGGTCGGTGACCTATCGGCACGGACCGCGCGCGATCGGGGTCTCGACCGCGGTCGCGTCGGTGCCGGCAGCCGGGTCCGTCGTCCTCACGCTCGAGAGTCCGGAGAGCTCCGACTTCGCCGAGATCTACCTCGATCGTGACCGCGACGGCCAGGTCACCACCGAGGTCCAGTTCAGCTATCTCGAGGACGTCACCGACGTCGCCCGATGCGCCGTGACCCACCGGTGGGACCGGCGCAAGGACGTCGTCGGCGTGGCGGTCGACAGCCCCTGCCTGGCGCGGTTCGTCAGCCGTCGGTCGAGCAGCTTCGACCTCGACCTGGTCGAGGCCACCGTCACCACCTCGACCTCTCGCTTCACCCGCGTCGACAACGCACGCTCCGCGGTCCTCGACGTGCGGTGACCCGTCGTCGATCTACGACGGGTCAGCGCGTCGCGGGTGATCAGCGGCGGGAGAGCGCCACGACCGGGATGACCCGGTCGGTCTTGGTCTGGTAGTCGGCGAAGCCCGGGTAGTCGGCCGCCTGCTCGGCGTACCGTTCGGTGCGCTCGTCGCCGGTGAGCTCCTCGGCGACGACGTCGATCGTGTCGTCGCCGACCTCGATCGAGGCCTCGGGGTGGGCCTTGAGGTTGTGGAACCAGGCGGGGTTGTCAGGAGCGCCGGCCTTGGAGGCGAAGACGAGCCAGCGCTCGCCGTCGGCGCGGTACATCATCGGGTGCTCGCGCTCGGCGCCGCTCCTGGCGCCAGTGGTGTGCAGGATCAGCAGCGGCGCGCCCTCGAAGGGACCGCCGACCTTGCCGTGGTTGGCCCGGAACTCCGCCTTGACCTGCTCGTTGAAGTCGCTCATGCGGCCAGTCTGCCGCCCGACCGACCAGCCGGACAGGCGGACCGGCGAACAGGGCGTCGAGGTGGACGAGCGCTTCAGAGGGCGGGGAGCTCGGGCAGCGGAGCCTGGTGGAGCCAGGCGACGAAGAGGTCCGAGAGGTCGGCGCCGGTGCGCTCGACCGCCATCGAGACGAAGTCGGCGCTGACGACGTTGCCGCCGGAGTGGGTCGCGACCCAGGTCTTGAGCAGGTCGAAGAACGCGTCGTCGCCGACGGTGCGGCGCAGGGCGTGGAGGGTGAGCGCGCCGCGCTTGTAGACGCGGTCGTCGAACATCAGCGCCGGGCCGGGGTCGGCGAGGACGAGGTCCTGGTCGAGCTCGGCGAGGCGCTCGTGGTGGTGCTCGGCCCACTGGTCGGCGGAGTCGCCGCCGGAGGCCTCGGACCAGAGCCACTCGCTGTAGCAGGCGAAGCCCTCGTGCAGCCAGATGTCCTGCCAGCGCCTGAGCGTCACGGCGTTGCCGAACCACTGGTGCGCGAGCTCGTGGGCGACGAGGCGGACGCAGTCCCAGTCGCCGGTCATGAAGTTGCGGCCGAACGTCGACAGGCTCTGCGACTCCAGCGGGATCTCGAGGTCGTCGTCGGTGACGACGACGGAGTAGGTCGGGTTCGGGTAGGGCCCGAAGAGCCCGCTGAACGTCTCGAGCATCTCGGCGTTGCGGCCGAACGCCGCCTCGAACCCGTCGCCCGCGTCGGCGGGGATCGCCGCGAGGAGCGGTGGGTCGGTGCCGAGCTCGCGGACGTCGTAGCGCCCGATCTGCACCGTGGCGAGGTAGGTGGCCATGGGCTCGTCCTGCTCGTAGACCCAGGTCGTGGCGCTCGATCCGCGGCGGCGCGACGACAGCGTGCCGTTGGCGACGACCGTGTAGTCGTGGGGCGCGGTCACGGTCAGGGTGTAGGACGCCTTGTTGTCGGGCCGGTCGTTGCACGGGAACCACGTGGGGGCCCCGTGGGGCTGGCCGGCGACGATCACGCCGTCGGTGAGCTCTTCCCACCCGGCGTCCTCGTGGTGCTTGTCCATGAGGGGCTTGGGCTTGCCGTCGTAGGTGATCCTGAGCTCGAACGTCGTGCCCGCCGCGATCGTCTTGGCCGGGGTGACGACGAGCCGGTGTCCGCGCGAGGTGTGGCGCGGCGCCTTGCCGTCGAGCAGCACCTTGTTGGCGCGCAGGTGCGCGAGGTCGAGCACGACGCGGGACACGTCGTCGACGGCGTGGGCCCGGATCGTGGCCTGGCCCCGCAGGTGGTTGCGCTCGAGGTCGTAGCCGAGGTGGACGTCGTAGTGCTCGGCGCTCCACGACGGGTCACCGTGGTCGGGCAGGTAGGGATCGGCGGTGGGGAGGCTGTTCACGGGGTGGTCACCGGTGCTGGTCCCACGGGCCGATGGGGTTGCCGATCCACGAGGTCTTGTCGGGCACCGACTCGCCCCTCATCACCAACGACACGGGGCCGACCGTAGCGTGCCGACCGAGGGTGGCTGCGGGCAGGATGACGCTGTTGGGGCCGAGCGTCGCGCCCCGCTTGAGGACGACGAGGTCCTGGGCGAAGCGGCGGTCGTGGAAGAGGTGGGTCTGCACGACACTGCCCTGGTTGACGGTCGCGCCGTCGCCGAGCTCGACCAGGTCGGCCTCCGGCAGCCAGTAGGTCTCGCACCACACCCCGCGGCCGATCGTGGCGCCCATCAGCCGGAGCCACGCGTTGAGCACGGGGGTGCCGCTCACCGCTCGCAGCAGCCACGGCGCGGCGACGACCTCGACGAAGGTGTCGGCGAGCTCGTTGCGCCAGACGAACCAGCTCCACAGCGGGTGGCTCCCCCGCCGCATCCGGCCCACCAGCAGCCACTTGGCGAGGACCGCGACGAGGGCAGCGGCGAGCCCGGCGGCCACGAGCAGCGGGCCGGTGAGGACCAGGGCCAGGAGGACGTCGTCACCGAGCAGGGAGACCAGGGCGATCGCGACCAGGCCGCCGAGGGCGAGCGACACGATCTGCGGCACCAGCCGGCACAGCTCGACGAGGGCGCGGTAGACACGCAGCCGGGTCGGCGGGTCGTAGGTGGTCGAGTGGTCGGCGTCGTTGTCGGCGCTACGACGCAGCGGCGCGGGCGGGCTGCCGATGTAGGACTCGCCCTTGCCCGCGGTACGCCGACGGGGCGCGGCCGAGAGCACCGCGACGAGCGACGCCTTGGGGACCTTGCGGCCGGGTGCGGCCATGCCGGAGTTGCCGACGAAGGCGCGCTTGCCGATCTTGACCTTCTCGGCCCGCAGCCAGCCGCCACCGAGCTCGTAGCCGCCGATCAGCGTGTCGTCGGCCAGGAAGGCCTGGTCGTTGACCTGGGTGAGCGACGGGATCATCAGCACCGTCGACGCCTCGACGTCCTTGCCGATGCGGGCGCCGAGCGCGCGGAGCCAGACCGGGGTGAGGGTCGAGGAGTAGAGCGGGAACAGCCAGGTGCGCGCCTCGTCGAGGACCCGCATCGTCGTCCACACGGCGAGCGCCGGGCGGCTGCGCACGGGGTGGGCCCCGGAGACGATCGACCGGCCGGCCCGGCGTACGACGGCCCACACCATGACCGTGAGCGAGAGCAGGCCGAGGACCGTCGAGAGCGGCAGCCACCACAGCAGGCCGAGGAGCCCGCGGACGTCGTCGGCCGGGTCCGCGAGCAGCAGTGGCGGGAGCGCGCCGACGACGACGGCGACGAGGGGCATCAGGCCGAGCAGCGCGGCCACGACGGCGTACGCCGCCGCCCAGCCGCGACTGCTGACCGGGCGCTCGGTGTGCCAGGGTCCGCGGGCGTCGTCGGAGGCCTGCGTGGCGGGCGAGCCCGACCAGAACTCCCCCGACGGGACCTCGCCGAACACGGCCGAGCCGGGCGCCACCTCGGCGTCGGCGCCGACCGTGGCCCCGGGCAGCAGCATGCTCCGCGC
>NZ_JAURVJ010000010.1 GCF_030655615.1 Nocardioides sp. | reverse complement strand
CCGGGCGATACGAGGTGCCGGTTCGGTGGCTGACGCACCGCCGGCCTGGGTCGGGGAGCCCGCGAGGTGAGGTTCTTGGACAAAACTCCCGCTTCTGCACCGAAGCTTCGTAGGAGAACCGGGAGAGACGTCGGACAAGCGTGACGGCTGGGACACGTGAGGGCTGCCCGCGCTGGACGAGGGCGCGGCGGAGCCCGCCCTTGTCTGCGCCATCAAGCATCCCGGGAGAGGCTCGCTGTCAGGGACGCCGAAGGCGCCGCGAAGCGGGCGCCGCAGGCGATCCTTAACAGGGAGGCCCGGGATGCTAGGCGCGCGGACAGCCCGACCCCGAATGACCCAAGGTCGACCATAGTCGACCCCAACACGTGTCGACTGCTCGAAGAGGCGTACGGGAGGGCTCACCCGAGCTCCGGCCGTCCCCGGCCACGACTGGATGCCGTGACGGGATCGTTGTCTCGGCCCGGGTGGGCCCTCCCGTGTCGCTCTCGTGGTGCGGACCGACCTCCGCGAACCACGGTCACCACGATGTTGGCGCTACATCTGGCGAATCCCCGGCCACTCGGACGTCGGTCCGCCGGCCACGACCTGCACGAGCGAACGGCGGCAACGTTCGCTCCTGGACCCCGGCGGTGTCAACCAGCCCCTGACCTGCGGCGACGGTCAAAACCGCAGGTCAGGGGCGACGCCCTGACGCAGAAATAGCCCACGAAATAGTCATCCCGAACGGCGTGTCGCAGACGACGCGCCGACGGTCAGCCGCTAGTGGGCGGTACGACGACCGTGCCCGTCGCGGTCGTCGCCAGCAGCGGGGGGTCCAGGACCTCGGCCCGGCCGGGCTGCGCGTCGGTCGCGGCGCCGCGGGCGACGACGTGGACGGCGAACTCCATGGCCCGCGAGCGGGTGCCGGCGCGGGTCAGCTCGGCGGTGATCTCGAGGACGTCGCCGGCCCGCACGGGGGCCTTGAACTGCACGTCGGAGTAGGACGCGAAGAGGCCCTCGTCGCCGTCGGTGACGATGCACAGCTCGGTGGCGACGTCGCCGAAGAGGCCCAGGCTGTAGGCGCCGTCGACGAGGTTGCCCGCATAGTGGGCGTGGGCGTAGGGCACGTAGCGGCGGTGGACCACGCGGGTCCCCACGGTGGGGCTGCTCATGACGCCACCTTGGCACCGGCCAGGCGGTGGGCGATGAACGACGCGACCTCACCGGGCGTCGTACCGCGGCCGAAGACCCGGTCGACGCCGAGCTCGACGGCCATGTTCTCGTCGAAGCGCGGGCCGCCGACGATGAGCAGCGGGCGCCGGTCGGAGGGGTAGGACTCGCGGAACGCGGCCGACATCTCGCGGGTGTTGAGCAGGTGGGCGTCGCGCTGGGTGACGACCTGGGAGACGAGGACCGCGTCGGCCTTCTCGGCCCGGGCGCGGTCGACGAGCTGGGGCACGGAGACCTGGGCGCCGAGGTTGACCACCTTGAGCTCGCGGTAGTACTCGAGCCCCTTCTCTCCGGCGAAGCCCTTGATGTTGAGGATGGCGTCGATGCCGACCGTGTGGGCGTCGGTGCCGATGCAGGCCCCCACGACCGTCAGCCGGCGCCGCAGGGAGCGCTTGACGGCCGCGTTGACCTCCTTGGGCGTCAGCAGCGGGTAGTCGCGCTCGACGACGACGACGGTGCTCGGGTCGACGACGTGGTTGACCCGGCCGTAGACGACGAAGAACGTGAAATCGGGACCCATCGGCTTGGCGTGCACGACGAGCGCGGGGTCCATGCCCATCTTGTGGGCCAGCTGGAGGGCCGAGCCCTCCGCGACCTTGGAGTGCGGCATCGGCAGGGTGAAGCTGAGCTGCACCATCCCGTCGCCGGTGGTGTCGCCGTAGGGCATCACGACGCTCATCTCAGAGCACCTCCTGGGCGTCGAGGATCTCGGTGGCGGGGTTGTAGTAGGCGCTCGACTTGGCGGCCACGCCCTCGAGCCCCCGACCGGCGTCGGCCGGGCGCTTCATCAGCCCGAAGGTGCCGGAGGCGATCGCGTCGAGCAGACCGTCGTCGACGATCGTGTCGAGGAGCTCGATCGACTCCCCCAGCACCTGGCGAGCGCGCCGGTTGATGACGCCGTCGGGCGCGGGGTGGAAGTCCTCGTGGAGGCGGCCGGCGGCCTCCATCACGTAGCGGACGTTCTGCAGGGCGATGTCGCGGTCGGAGATCCACGGCGTCACGACGGCCTCGGTCATCATCCCGACGAGCAGGATGCCCTGCCCGGTGAGCGCTCCGGCCAGGTTGAAGAAGCCGTCGAGCAGGTTGCCCTTGAACACGTCGCCGGTCATGTGGCGCGTCGGCGGCATCCACTTGAGCGGCGCGTGCGGGAACACCTCGCGCGCCAGCAGCGCGTGGGCCAGCTCGAGGCGGAACGAGTCGGGCACCGCCGGGTCGATCTCGAACGCGTGGCCCAGGCCGAGCTGCCAGTCCTCGAGGCCGGCCTCCTTGGCGAAGTACTCGTTGAGGAGCTGGCTGGTCGTCACCGTGTGCGCGGCCTCGATCGCGTCGGCGGTCGTGAGGTAGTTGTCCTCACCGGTGTTGATGATGATGCCGGCGCGGGCGTGGACCTGACGGCTGAAGCGCTGGTCGACGAAGGTGCGGATCGGGTTGATGTCGCGGAAGAGGATCCCGTACATCGAGTCGTTGAGCATCATGTCGAGCCGCTCGAGCCCCGCGAGTGCGGCGATCTCGGGCATGCACAGGCCGCTGGCGTAGTTGGTGAGCCGCACGTAGCGGCCGAGCTCCTTCGACGACTGGTCGAGGGCGGCGCGCATCAGGCGGAAGTTCTCCTGGGTGGCGTAGGTGCCGGCGTAGCCCTCGCGGGTCGCGCCCTCGGGCACGAAGTCGAGCAGGCTCTGGCCGGTCGAGCGGATGACGGCGATGACGTCGGCGCCCTCGCGGGCGGCCTGCTGGGCCTGCGGGATGTCCTCGTAGATGTCTCCGGTGGCGACGATGAGGTAGATCCAGGGCTGGCGCGGGGCGTCGCCGTGCCGCCTGATCAGCCGGTCGCGCTCGACGCGCCGCTTGTCGACGGTCTTGAGCCCGCGGGCGACCTGGCGGCGGCTCGCGGCCCGCGCGCGGTCGGCGTCCTTGCCCTCGGGCAGGCGGAACGTCACCGACCCGGCGGCGGCCTTCTGGGCGAGGGTCGTCAGGTCCTCCGCCTCGTGGCGCAGCAGCGCGTCCCAGACGGGCAGCGCGACGCCGTGCTCGAGGCCGACGTCGGCACGGACGGTGTCCATCAGCCGGTTGACCCACGGCGAGCCCTCGTCGTCGGCGCCGCTCAGCCCGGCGAGGCGGAGCGTGGCCCGCTCGACGGCGACGGTCGTGTGCTTCTTGGCCAGCGTGACGATCGGGCGGCCGGCCTTGCGGGCCAGGCTGCGGGCGTGCCGGACGGTGGCCGGGTCGAGGTCGAGCTTGCCCTTCGGTGCGCGGGCCATCAGTCGAGCCGGCTCTCGAAGAGGCGGCGTACGCCGTCGTGGCCGCGCAGCAGCTCCATGGCGTAGGCCGCGTGGCCCGGCACGTAGCCGTTGCCGACCAGCATCCGTACGTCGGCCGCGAGGCCCTCGGCGCCCAGCGCGGCGGCCGAGAACGAGGTGGCCATCGAGAAGAACACGACCGTGCCGCCCTCGGCGGTGGCGAGGACGGCGCCGCCCTCGCAGCCCGGTACGTCGACGCAGACGACCGTCACGTCGGCCGGACCACCGGCCTTGAGCACCGCGTCACGCAGCGCGACCGGGTCGCGGGCGTCGGCGATCGTGACGTCGTCGGCCAGCCCGGCCCCCGAGAGCAGGTCGGCCTCGACCCGATGGGGCACCACGCCGATCGTGCGACCGGCCCCGGCGTCGCGGGCGGCGACGAGGCTGAGCGAGCCGGACTTGCCCGCGCCCCCGATGACGGCGACGCGCGGGACGCGTCCGGCGGCGACGTACTCACGGACGACCCGGGCGGTCAGGGCGGGGGCACCGCACACGTCCATCACCGAGAGGCTCAGCGGCACGGGCAGGTCGTCGGGGATCACTGCGGCGATGGAACGGCCGAAGAGGACGGCGTAGCCGTCGCACGGCACCTGCTCGCCGAGGCCGTCCCAGGCCGCGAGCCCGTCCTCGATGACGAGTGGGGTGAGGGTCAGCGAGACCAGCGTGGTGACGCGGTCGCCGACCTGGAGCCCGAGGGGCGAGTCGGGACCGACCTCCTCGACGGTGCCGACGAGCATGCCGCCGGAGCCGGTCTCGGGGTTCTGCATCTTGCCGCGGGTGGCCACGATGTCGAGGACGGCGGACCGGATCGCGTCGCCGTCGACCTGCCCGCCCGGCTGTCCGCCCGTGGTGTGGGTGCGCTCCAGCTGGCGGTAGGACGCCGCGTCGAGGTTGAGCCGCTCGACCCGGATCCGCACCTCGTCGGACCACAGCTCACGGCGTGCGTCGAGGCGCTGGGCGGCCTGCGGCAGCACGGCCGGGCGGTCAAGCACCCGGTGCAGTCCGGTGGGGTCGCTCTCGGGTCGAGTCACGGTTGGTTGTCCTTCGTGATGATCTTGTAACGGGAGGATTTACGGCGTGGAGTTGCGTCGGCCGGACGATCTCCACGTACTCTAGGTCACACGGCGCCGGCGGCGCAGATCAGCGAAGCACGGGAGAGTCGGATGAGCATCGAGACGAGCATCGGTCTTGAGACCGGTCAGCCCTACCCCTACCAGCGGGTCGAGCTCGTCGAGCCCGACTGGACCCGCTTCCCGGGCTGGAGGGACGTCACCGCCGACGAGTGGGCGTCGGTCCAGTGGCAGCGCGCCCACTGCGTCAAGAACCTCAAGCAGCTGCGCGAGCTGCTCGGCGACCTCGTCGACGAGCGCTTCTACGCCGACCTCGAGCGCGACCAGGCCGAGCGGGCCACGATGTCGATGCTCGTGCCGCCGCAGATGATGAACACGATGGTCCCCCACGCCGCGGTGGGCGGTCCCGGTTCGCTGACCGACGCGTTCTACGCCGACCCCGTGCGGCACTACATGATCCCGGTGTTCAGCGACCGGCGCACCGACTGGTCCTCGCACCCCCACGCGACCCGCGACTCGCTGCACGAGCACGACATGTGGGTCGCCGAGGGCCTCACCCACCGCTACCCGACCAAGGTCCTCGCCGAGCTGCTCCCGACCTGCCCGCAGTACTGCGGCCACTGCACCCGCATGGACCTCGTCGGCAACTCCACCCCGACCGTCGAGAAGCTCAAGTTCGTCGCCAAGCCGACCAGCCGCATCGACGACATGATCGCCTACCTGCGTCGTACGCCGTCCGTGCGCGACGTCGTGGTCTCCGGTGGCGACGTCGCCAACATGCCGTGGGCCCGGCTCGAGGACTTCCTCACCCGGGTGCTCGAGGTCGACAACATCCGCGACATCCGGCTCGCCACCAAGGCGCTCGTCGGTCTCCCCCAGCACTGGCTGCAGGACGACGTCCGCGAGGGCATGACCCGGGTCGCCGGCATCGCCCGCTCGCGCGGCGTCTCGATCGCGATCCACACCCACGCCAACCACGCCAACTCGATCACGCCGCTCGTCGCCGACGCCTCCCGCGCGATGCTCGACGCCGGCGTGCGCGACGTGCGCAACCAGGGGGTGCTCCTCAACGGCGTCAACGCCGACCCGCACGCCCTGCTCGACCTGTGCTTCCGCCTCCTCGACGGCGCGCAGATCATGCCCTACTACTTCTACATGTGCGACATGATCCCGTTCTCGGAGCACTGGCGGGTCTCCGTCGGCGACGCCCAGCGGCTCCAGCACCACATCATGGGCTACCTCCCCGGGTTCGCGACGCCGCGCATCGTGTGCGACGTGCCGTTCGTCGGCAAGCGCTGGGTGCACCAGCTCGCGTCCTACGACCATGTCCGCGGCATCTCGCACTGGACCAAGAACTACCGGACCTCGATCGAGGCGACCGCGGCCGACGCGCTCGACCGCACCTACGAGTACTACGACCCGATCCACACGCTGCCGGCCGAGGGCCAGGCCTGGTGGGCCGCCCACGCCGACCTCGACACCTCGGCGCTCAAGGCCGCCGAGGTCGCCGAGGCCTCGCGACGAATGGCCGCCCTCCAGGCCTACTGAACCCCTACGTCGGGGGCGCGGATGACCCGGGGTGAATGACACGAACGGGTCATGTCGCTCGTGGGCGGGCGGCGACACAGTGACAGGGCCGGACCCTCCACGTCCGGCTGCCGTCACGTGACCAAGGAGCCCACCATGCAGCGCCGCACCGTCGGATACCTCACCCTCACCGTCGCGATGGGTTTCCTCATCGCCACCAACCCCGTCGTCGGCGAGGCCGCCGGCAAGATCACCGGCGCCCAGATCAAGGACGGCACCGTCACCACCCTCGACGTCAAGGACCGCTCCCTGCTGGCCAAGGACTTCAAGGCGGGCCAGCTGCCCGCCGGCCCGCGCGGACCTGCGGGCGCGACCGGTGCCGCTGGTCCGGCCGGACCGGCCGGAGCCACGGGAGCCACGGGAGCTGATGGCGCACCCGGCTCCACCGGGCCTGCCGGCGCAGACGGCGCTCCCGGGGCCACCGGCCCCGCCGGTGCCACGGGTCCCGCCGGCGCCACGGGTCCTGCCGGTGCCACGGGCGCGGCCGGTCCCGCTGGCGCGACCGGTCCTGCCGGTCCGGCCGGTCCGACCGGTCCGTTCGGCGTCATCGACAACCAGGTCGGCGTCGTCCCGGTGGCTCCGGCCGCCGCCACCTACACGTTCCTCGGCGACACCGCACCGCTGACGATCGCGGCCTCGAGCCGGTTCAGCGCCAGCATCTCGGCCACCCTGGGTACCGTGAGCGGGACCGTCGCGATCCCCCGCCTCGCCCTCTGCACCCAGCCCGCCGCCGGTGGCGCGCTCACGGACTTCTCTGGCGACTACCACCAGAACGTCGTCGTCACGACGACCCGGTCCCTCGTCGCGCTGAGCGGGCTCTCCGACGCTCGCGCAGCGGGTTCCTATGTGATCGGGATGTGCATCCGCGACAACCCGACGGCCTTCTCCAACAACGACTGGTCGACCGGGTGGGTCGAGGCCGTGCCCGCTGCCAACGTGTTCGGGCGCTCAGCGCGAAGCTCCCGGTGACGAGCACTCGCTGAAGAGCCGGGCCCGCGCCACCGGCGCGGGCCTGGCCACAGCGGGTCAGGCCCCGACGACCGGCCGGTTCTCGTAGGGCGTCGACAGCACGATCGTCGTCCGCGTCGACACGTTGGCCGCGGCCCGCACGCGGGCCAGCAGGTCCTCCAGGTCGCCCGGGGTGGCGACCCGGATCTTGAGGATGTAGGACTCCTCCCCCGCGACCGACCAGCACGACTCGATCTCGGGGATCGCGCGAACCCGCTCGGGCGAGTCGTCGGGCTGGGACGGGTCGATGGGGCGGATCGAGATGAACGCCGTCAGCGGCAGCCCGACCTCCTCGTGGTTGACCGTCGCGCCGTAGCCGAGGATCAGCCGGCGCTGCTCGAGGCGCTTGACCCGCTGGTGCACGGCCGAGGTCGACAGCCCGGTGGCCTTGCCGAGATCGGTGAAGGACATCCGGCCGTCGGCGGCCAGCAGCTCCAGGATCTTGCGGTCGGTGGCCTCGAGCTCGGTCGTCACGGGCGTCAATGTAGTGCGCGACGTGTCCGCGCGGGGCCACGACGCTCACGGGTCGGTCGCCGGGCGGGACCGTGGCAGGATGCGCCGGGTGACTGGCACCGAGGACCCTGGCCGCCTGCTGCTGCTCGACTCCGCGTCGATGTACTTCCGGGCATTCTTCGGGATGCCCGAGTACGCAGCCCCCGACGGAACCAACGTCAACGCCGTGCGCGGCATGCTCGACTACATCAGCCGGCTCACCGAGCAGTACCGCTCCACCGACCTCGTCTGCTGCTGGGACGACGACTGGCGCCCGCAGTGGCGGGTCGACCTGATCCCGTCCTACAAGGCCCACCGGGTCGTCGAGGAGGTCGCCAGCGCCCCCGACGTCGAGGAGGTGCCCGACCCGCTCGAGGTCCAGGTGCCGATCCTGCGTGAGGTCCTCGAGGCGTTCGGCATCTGCGTCATCGGCGCACCCGGCTACGAGGCCGACGACGTCATCGGCACCCTCGCCACCGGGGCCGGCCAGCCCGTCGACGTCGTCACCGGCGACCGCGACCTGTTCCAGCTCGTCGACGACGGGGCCGCGGGCGGCGCCGTACGCATCCTCTACATCGGCAAGGGCGTCGGCCGGCACGAGCAGGTCACCGAGCAGTGGGTGCGGGACAAGTACGCCATCGAGGCCGGCCAGTACGCCGACTTCGCCACCATGCGCGGCGACGCCTCCGACGGCCTCCCCGGCGTCGCGGGCGTCGGGGAGAAGACCGCGGCCACGCTGCTCCAGAAGTACGCCGACCTCGACGGCATCGTCGCCGCCGCGGCCGATCCCGGGTCCGGCATGGCGTCCGGCCCGCGCGCCAAGATCAACGCGGCCCTCGACTACCTCGCGGTGGCGCCGACCGTCGTCGCGGTCGCCCGCGACATCGACCTCGACCGCAGCCGGACCGCGTTGCCGAGCACCCCGGCCGACCCCGAGCGCCTTGTCGCGCTCGTCGAGCAGTGGGGGCTCGAGACGCCGACCAACCGGCTGCTCGGGGTCCTCGCCGGGTGAGGTCGGTGGAGCCCTTCGA
Source organism: Nocardioides sp. (assembly GCF_030655615.1). Classification (GTDB taxonomy): domain Bacteria; phylum Actinomycetota; class Actinomycetes; order Propionibacteriales; family Nocardioidaceae; genus Nocardioides. Next base: position 18,466 of record NZ_JAURVJ010000010.1, on the reverse strand, counting down.
GATCAGGACGGCGCCGAGCAGCGGTCTGCGGTGGACGACGGCGATGGCCGTGGCGTTCACCGGGTTCATGCTGTTCGTCGCCGGTGGCTGCCTGCTGGGCCTGCTGACCCAGGACATCGCCGGCGTCGACGCGTTCGTGGCGGCGGTCATCGGCGGGGTCGGTGTCTACGGCGCCACGACCGGTGTGCGTGCGGTCCGGGGGCTGCGGGCCCTCGCGCAGCCGGAGGTGCTCGCCCGGCTCGACGCCGACGGCGTGCACCTCCACGAGGGGATGGGCGCGCCCGACCAGCCCGACCAGCCCGACCAGCCCGACCAGTTCGGCTGGACGACGGTCCCGTGGGGCTGGGTCAGCGCCGTCACCCACTCGACCCTCGACCTGCGGGCGGTCAAGCCGCTCGGCGCCGAGGTGCCGCTCGAGGTCCTCCGGTTCACCCTCGCCGACGACCGGCTCCTCGACGCCGGCCCGTTCGTCGGGCCCCACCTCGCGCAGGCCGCCCGGATGCTCGGGCTGACGCCGTCGCAGGTGCGCACCGTGCTGCTCGGCGAGGTGGGCGCCACCGACCACGCGGGCGCGCTCGCGTGGCTGCGTGCCCACCAGCCCGACACCCCGATCCTCACCGGCACGGCCCTGCCGTGGTCCAACCGCGCGACGCCCGACGCCTGGCCGGACAGCCCCCGGGTCGCCGTCGTCGGCGCCCATGGTCGTCTCGGGCGGCTGGTCGTCGAGGCACTCGGCCGACGCGACACGGCCGCCCCGGTCGCGCTCGTGCGCAACGAGGCCCACCGGGCCGACCTCGAGCGGCTCGGCGCCGAGGTGCGGATGGTCGACCTCGAGCAGGGCCCGACGGCCGTGGCCGACGCGCTACGCGGCTGCGCGGCGGTGGTGCACCTGGCCCCGACCTCGCCGGCCGTCGTCGTCGAGGCGGCCCGCCGCGCCAGCGTCGAGCGGCTCCTGCTTGTCCCCGGGGTCTGGAACGGCGACGAGCTCGTCGGCCTCGCCGCGTCGAGCGGGCTCGCGTGGACGGCGTTCCGACCGAGCCTGCTCACCGACGACGCGCCGACGGGCGAGGTGGTGCTCGGCCTCGACGTCGCGCCCGGTCCCGTCCCGCGCGCCGACCTCGCCGAGGTCGTCGCCGCCGCCGTGCGCGACGAGGACTCGGTCGGCGCCGCCTGGCTCATCGCCGGCGCCCCGGCCTCGGGCTCACCAGCGGGCTCGTAACGTCGAGGCCATGAGTCGCATCGCTGTCGTCGGGGGCCATGGACAAGTGGCCCAGCACCTGCTGGTCGAGCTGCGTCGCACGTCGCACGAGGCGGTCGCGCTGGTGCGCCGCGAGGCCTACCGCGAGGAGCTCGAGGGACGCGGCGCCGAGGTGCGACTGCTCGACATCGAGGCCGACGACGCGGCCGCCTTCGCGGCGGCGTTCGAGGGCTGCGACGTCGTGGTCTTCGCCGCCGGCGGCGGGGGTGACGGCAGCATCGAGCGCAAGCGGACCGTCGACCTCGAGGGCTCGCTGAAGTCGGCCGAGGGCGCGCGGCTCGCCGGCGTACGCCGGTTCGTGCAGCTCTCCGCCATCGACGTCGACGAGCCCCTCCCCGACGACACCTCCGACGTGTGGCGCGCCTACGTCGAGGCCAAGCGCGACGCCGACGCCGCCCTGCGCGCGACCGACCTCGAGTGGACGATCATCCGCCCCGGCGGTCTCACCGACGACCCCGCCACCGGCCTCGTCGCCCTCGGCCCCGACGTCCCCCGCGGCGAGGTCACCCGCGCCGACGTCGCCGCCGTGCTCGCCGCCGTCATCGACGTCGACTCCACCATCGGCCAGCAGTGGAACCTCGTCGGCGGCGACGTCCCCGTGGCCGACGCCGTCCGCGCCTGAACCATCCCCCTCGAGGCCCGCGGGTGGTCGCCGGGTCAGTCCTCGGCGAGGCCGGAGTAGGCGACGACGCCCCGCTTGACGAGCTGGGACAGCTCCCGGGCCGTACGACGCAGGGGGCTGTCACCCGCGGCGTCAGCGACCTGGCCCGCGAGGTCGAGGAGCTGCTTGGTCCAGCGCACGAAGTCACCCGCGGACAGGTCGCTCGGGCCGAGCAGGTCGTCGAGGTCGTCGCCCTCGGCCCAGCGGTAGGCCATCCAGGCGAACCCGATGTCCGGGGGGCGCAGGAAGTCGAGCTTGTGCGCGCGCTCCAGCGCGTCGAGCTCGACCCACAGCCGCCGGGTCTCCTCGAGCGCCTCGCCGATCTCGCCCCCGGGCACGCGCGGCACCCGGCCGTCGTCCGCGCGACGGGTCTCGAAGACCAGGGCCGACAGTGCAGCCGCGAGGCCCGACGGCGTCAGCTGGTCCCACAGCCCCAGGCGCAGCGCCTCGGCCGCGACCAGGTCCATCTCGCCGTAGAGGCGCATCAGGTGGCGGCCGCGGTCCGTCACGGTGTCGCCGTCGAGGTAGTCGAGGGCCGTGAGGACCTCGCAGACCCGGTCGAACTGGCGGGCCACCGTGTTGGTCCGCTGCTCGATCCGGCGGCGCAGGGTGGCGGCGTCGCGGTCGAGCTTGAACCACCGCTCGGCCCACCGGGAGTGGTCCTCGCGCTCGGGACAGCCGTGGCAGGGGTGAGCCTTGAGCTGGGCGCGCAGGGTGTCGATCTCGTGCTCGACGCCCGCCGGGCGCGGAGCGCCGGGGCGCCCCTGGCCGGGCGGCGGCGGGACCAGCCCGTGGGTCTTGTCGCGCAGCCCGCTGGCCAGGTCGCGGCGCATCTGGGGGTTGCGGCCGTTGAAGCTCTTGGGCACCTTCATCCGCGTCACCGCGGCGACCGGGGTCGGGAAGTCGATCATCGCCAGCCGGCGGGCCTGGCGATCGGCGGTGACGACCATCGGGCGCGGGTTGTCGGGCGTCCAGCCCGGGTCGACCACGACGGCGTACCCGGCGAACTTGCCGACCGGGACCTGGATGACGTCGCCGACCTTGAGCACGCGCAGCGACTCGACGACCTCCTCGCGTCGGTCGGTACGACGCGACCGGCTGGCTGTCTTCTCGACCTCGCTGATGCGGTTGCGGATGCGGGCGTACTCCATGAAGTCGCCGAGGTGGCAGGTCGCGGCCTCGACGTAGCCGGCCAGCGCGTCGTCGCTCTTGGTCAGCTGGCGCGCCAGCCCGACGACCGCCTTGTCGGCCTGGAACTGGGCGAAGGACTGCTCCAGCAGCTCGCGCGACCGGTCGCGGCCGAACTGGTGCACCAGGTTGACCGCCATGTTGTAGGACGGCCGGAACGACGAGCGGAGCGGGTAGGTGCGGGTCGAGGCGAGGCCGGCGAGGTCGCGCGGGTTGGTGCCCGGCTGCCACAGCACGACGCCGTGCCCCTCGACGTCGAGCCCGCGGCGGCCGGCGCGGCCGGTGAGCTGGGTGTACTCCCCCGGCGTGATGTCGGCGTGGGTCTCGCCGTTCCACTTCGACAGCTTCTCGATCACCACGGTGCGCGCGGGCATGTTGATGCCGAGCGCGAGGGTCTCGGTGGCGAAGACGACCTTGCAGAGCCCGCGGAGGTAGAGCTCCTCGACGACCGACTTGAACGCGGGCAGCATCCCGGCGTGGTGGGCGGCCACGCCGCGCGACAGCCCCTCGAGGAAGTCGTGGTAGCCGAGCACGTGGAGGTCGTCGGACGGCAGGTGCCGGCACGCACCCTCGACGTAGGTGATGATCTCGTCCCGCTCGGCCGGCGTCGTCAGGTGCACGCCGGCCGCGAGGCACTGCGTGACCGCAGCGTCGCAGCCGACCCGGCTGAAGACGAACACGATGGCCGGCAGCAGGCGCTCGCGCTGGAGCCGGTCGATGACGTCGGGCCGGCTGGGGATCCAGATCCGCCGGGTGTTGGCGGGCTGGCGCGGACCACCCGTCCGCGACCCCTTCGGCGTCCGCCGGTCCTTGATCCGCGAGGCGGCCCAGTCGTCGCGGGCGACCTTGAGCAGCTCGTCGTTGACCGGTGCGCCCTCCTTGACGAAGCCGGCGGCGGCGTCGACGTCGGAAGAGGCGAAGAGGTCGAGCAGGCGCCGGCCGACCATCACGTGCTGGTAGAGCGGAACGGGACGCCGCTCCTCGACGATCGTCGTGGTCTCGCCGCGCACGGTCGCCAGCCACTCGCCGAACTCCTCGGCGTTGGAGACGGTCGCCGACAGCGACACCAGGGTCACCGACTCCGGGAGGTGGATGATGACCTCCTCCCACACGGCGCCACGGGCGCGGTCGGCGAGGTAGTGCACCTCGTCCATCACCACGAAGCCGAGCCCGATGAGGGTCCGCGAGCCGGCGTAGAGCATGTTGCGCAGCACCTCGGTCGTCATCACGACGATCGGCGCCTCGCCGTTGACGACGTTGTCGCCGGTCAGCAGGCCGACCTGCTCGGGGCCGTAGCGGGCGACGAGGTCGTGGTACTTCTGGTTGGACAGCGCCTTGATCGGCGTCGTGTAGAACGCCTTGCGGCCGGTGCTGATCGCGAGGTGGACGGCGAACTCGCCCACGACCGTCTTGCCCGAGCCGGTCGGCGCCGCGACCAGCACGCCGCGGCCCTCCTCGATCTCGCGACAGGCCCGCTCCTGGAAGTCGTCGAGCGGGAACTCGTAGTGGGCGGCGAAGTCGTGCAGGACCGGGTGCTTCGCCGTACGCCGTGACTCCGCGTAGCGCTCGGCGGCGGTGATCTCCTCAGTCATGCGAGAACCTCCAGGGCAGCAGGGACGGACTCGATGGTCAGCGGCAGCGGCCCGAAGCGCTCGCCGTCGGCGTACCCGACGATGCCGGGGGCGGCGACGGTGACCCGTCGCACCTGGTGACGCTCGTACTGCGGGTGCGTGGTGTGGGTGCCCCTGAAGAGCCGGGGGTAGGTGCGCACGAGCTCGGCCTTGCTCATCGGCTTGATGACGACCACGTCGAGCAGGCCGTCGTCGAGGCTGGCGCCCTCGGCGATCCGCAGGCCGCCGCCGAACGACGGCCCGTTGCCGACCGCGACGAGCATCGCCTCGGTGGTGCGGGTCGTGCCGTCGAGGTCGAGCACGTAGGGCAGCGGGGTGAAGGTCCGCAGCTCGAGCAGGGTGGCGAGGTTGTAGCGCATCTGACCCTTGGGCCAGGCCATCTTGTTGGCCCGCTCGTTGACGACGGCGTCGAACCCCGCCGCCATCACGGTCGCGTAGTAGCGCCCGCCGGTGCGCGCCAGGTCGAGCGTGCGCCGCTCCCCCGTGGTGATCGTGCGGACGATCCGGTCGGCCGCCCCGAGCGGGTCCTTGCGGTGCAGCCCGACGTAGCGGGCGACGTCGTTGCCGGTGCCGGCCGGTACGACGCCCAGCGGCGTGGTCGTCCCGGCGGTCGCCTGCAGACCGATGTTGACCATCCCGTCGCCGCCGACGACGACCAGCGCGTCGACGCCCTCGCCCACGGCGGCCCGGGCCAGGTCGAGGGACTCGTCGGCGCTGTCGCCGACCAGCATCCGGATCGTCAGCCCCGCGCTGCGCAGCCGCGGGAGGACGGCGTCGACCACCCGCGCCGCCCGGCCCTTGCCGGCGGTGGGGTTGACGAGCAGCGCGATCTCACGCCTGGCCGAGGACACGCCCCGAGCCTAGTCGGGCGCCGTCAACCGTCGCCCGCCACCACGCTGACCCGTCGCGTCCACGCGACGGGTCGGCGTCAGGAGCCGAGGCGGAGGAGGACGGCGTAGGACGACGGGGCGGCGCCGAGGGCCTTGGCGAAGCGGCTGACGGCGTCGAGCACGACCTCGGCGGTGAAGGCGGTGCCGGGGACGAGCAGCGTCACGCGGCCGTCGTAGGACGCCAGGTGGACCTGGCCGTGCCGCCAGGCCTGGTGGACCACGAGCCGGGTGCCCTCGTCGGCGACGGGCAACGGGTAGGCGTCGTCGACCGCGAGCAGGTCGCAGGGCAGCGGGTCGCCGCCGGTCGGCTCGAGGGTCCCGCGGACCAGGTGGCCCGTCAGGCCGTCGTCGGCGCGCCACACGACGTCGGCGGTGCCGAGGGCCTCGGGCAGGTCGAACGGGTCGACCGCCACCGGGTCAGCCATCAGATGGTGGAGATCTCGTCGGGGTCGAGGCCGGCGAACGGGTTGCGCTTGGCGCGGCGGCGGTCGTTGTAGCGGGCGATGATCTCGGAGATGAGGAAGAGCACGACCATCGGCACGGCCATCAGGGTCATGGTGAACGGGTCGGCCGACGGCGTCGCGATCGCGGCGAAGATGAAGACGCCGACGATGATCCAGGGCCGGTGCGCCCCGAGCGTCTTGCCCTTGATCACGCCGGCGAGGTTGAGCAGCACGACGAACAACGGGATCTCGAACGAGATGCCGAAGACGAGCAGCGTGCGGCTGAAGAACGACAGGTAGCCGTCGAAGTCGACGAGGTTGGTCAGCCCGTCGGGGTTGAACCCGATCAGGATCTCGAGGCCCTTGGGCAGCGTCACGTAGCCGAGTGCCACGCCGGCGAAGAACAGCGGGCCGGCGATCGCGGCGAAGACCCGCGACCACTTGCGCTCGCGCGGGTGCAGCCCGGGCATGATGAACGCCCAGATCTGGTAGAGCCAGAACGGGCTCGTAAGCACGATCGAGGCAAACCCGCACAGCTTGAGATAGATCAGCAGGCCCGCTCCGGGCCCGTTGCTGGTCAGCAGGTTGGAGCCTTCGGGGAGGTTGTCCTTGGCCTCGTTGATCGGCCAGTAGATCGCCTCGTAGAGCTGGTCGAAGAAGACGAGCGACAGCGCCAGGCCCAGGAGCACCACGAGGATGCTCTTGAGGATGCGGGCGCGCAGCTCCCGCAGGTGGTCGGACAGCGCCATCCGGCCGTCGTCTCCGACGGCGTGGACGGGCTTGCCGACGAAGAGCCTGGCGACACCGACGATGGACACAGGGACTACCGAACCGCCCGGCTCAGCTGTTGTTGGTCGGGCGGACGTCGGCCTCGGGGGTCACGGGGACCTCGTCGGTCATGGACGTCGCGGGCGCGGGGTTGGTCGGGGTCACGGCCTCGGGTGCCGAGATCTCCGACGCCGGGGTGGGCTCGGGGGTGGGCTTGGTGTCGTCGTCGTCGTCACGCAGGCCCTTGGTCTCGTTCTTGAAGATCCGCAGCGCCTGGCCCGTGCCCCGCGCGAGGTCGGGCAGCTTGGCGGCACCGAAGACGAGGATCACGATCGCGAGGATGACGAGCCACTCAGCGCCCTGCGGCATGCCGATCAGCGGGTTGATCATGGGGTCCCAATCTGTTGGAAGGTGTACGACGTCGATCGTACGCGGTTGCTCACTGGTAGAGGCTGAGCGCGTCCTGTGCGGCTCGTGCGAGCCCGCCGCCGTAGGTCGTGGGCGCGGTCACCCAGGCATTCGGAGCCAACCGCAGGAGGAGCTTGGTCAGCCACCGCTCGTCGGCGACGAGCAGGTCGACCTCGACCTCGCCGTCGGGCAGCGGACGGACGTCCTCGACGGGGTAGTACTCCGTCACCCAGCGGGCCGCCGGGGCGAGGCGCAGGGTGACCAGGGTCGTCTCGTCGGACCGGGCGAACATGCCGTCGGACAGGTCGCGGGGCTCGGCCGGCTCGGTGGTGACCGGGGTGTCGAGCACGCGCGCCGCCGCCACCCGGTCGAGGCGGAACAGGCGCGGGGCCTCGGCGGAGTGGCACCAGGCGTCGAGGTAGGCGTGGCCGCCCTCGCGGACCATGCCGCGCGGGTCGACGACCCGGTGGGACAGCTCGTCGCGCGCCGGGACGTAGTAGTCGAGCTCGACCTGCACCTGGCGTCGGGAGGCGTCGTCGAGACGCGCGGCGAGCGCCGTCAGCTCGCTGCTCTCGGACTCCTCGGGCGCCGCGTCGACGACGCCGGCGGTCGGCCCCGCGGCGGCAGCGCCCTCGAGCTTGGCCAGCACCCGGTCGACGATCTCGGCGGTGTCGGGGGCCGAGCCCGAGCGCAGGGCGCGCAGCGCGACGATCATCGCGGAGGCCTCGACCGGGGTCAGCCGCAGCGGCCGGTCGAGGTAGTCGGCGTTGCTCACCCGGATGACGCCGTCGCCGTGGACCTTGCCGCTCTCGTCCTGCAGGGCGTCGAGGTCGACGTCGATCAGCTCGTCGGGGTAGCCGCCGGGCAGACCGCACATGAAGAGCACCTTGAGGTCCTTGAGCAGGACCTCGGGGCGGATCCCCAGCGCGGCCGCGGCCTCGGCGAGCCGGACGGTGCCGCGGGCGTGGAGGTAGGGCACGAGGGTGAGCAGGCGGGCGACCTGCTCCTTGGCACCAGCCGCGCCGGCATTGCCGGCGGCGCTCGCTCCTGGGCTCGCGGCGCTCATCGGGCGACCACCGCCCGGAGCCGGGCGACGACCTGGTCGCGCAGGCTGCTCGGCGACTCGACGCAGACCGCGTCACCGAAGCCGAGGACCTCGTCGGCGATGCCGACCGAGGCACGAGTCAGGGTCAGCCGGTCCCAGGTGGACGCACCGTCCGGACCGGGTACGCCGGCCTCGACCGTCTCGGCGGCACGCCGCAGCGGGAGCGCGGCACCGTCGCGGACCAGCAGGACCACCGGCTCGGTGGAAAGGTCGGGGGCCAGTCGGCGGGTCGCGGCGGAGATGTCGGTGCCCTCGGGGATCGAGTAGGCGCCGGGGCGGCCGACCTTGCGGGCCTCGCCCTGCACGCGGGAGAGCCGGAAGACCCGCTCGTCGTCGCGGTCGAGGTCGAGCCCCACGACGTACCAGCGTCCGGAGTAGCGGGTGACGCCCCACGGCTGGAGCCGCCGCCTGGCGGGGGCGTCGGTGCCGGTGCGCCAGTAGTCGAACTCGACGACGGACCGGTCGAGGATCGCCTCGAAGAACACGTCGAAGGTCGGCTCGTCGGCCGGCAGCCGGGGCTGGGCGATGTCGAGCGCGCTCAGGTCGATCTCGGCGCCGGCCGCACTGAGCTTGCGCACGGCCTCGGTGGTCGCCCGCGCGAGGCGCTGGTGGTCCCACACGCGGGTGGCCAGGCCCACGACGGCTGCCTCGTCGGCGGCCAGGTCGATCTGGGGCAGCGCGAACTCGTCGGGCTGGATCCGGTAGCCGGGCTCGTCGTCGAAGTAGACGTCGATCTGGCCGACCTCGACGGGCACACCGAGGCTGCGGAGCTCCTCCTTGTCGCGGTCGAACATCTTGTCGAAGGCCTCGTCGCCGGCGTCGGCGTAGAGGATCTCGCGGATGCGCGACTTCGGGACGAACCGCGTCGAGACCAGCAGCATGATGAGCAGGTTGAGCAACCGCTCGGTCTTCTGCGCGCTCATCGGCCGGTCACGACGTCGGAGATGTCGATGGGTGTCAGACGGCGGCGAGGATGTCGACGACGAAGTACAGGGTCGAGTTGGGCGGGACGGTCTCGCCCTGCCCCTCCTTGCCGTAGCCCTTGGCCGGCGGGATCCGCATGATCACGCGGCTGCCGACGGTCTGACCCTCGATGGCCTCGTTGAAGCCGTCGACGAACGAGCCGACGGGCAGCTTGAGCAGCGGCTTCTTGGGGCTGTAGGACTCGTCGAACGGTGTGGTGGCGCCATAGACCGAGCCGAGGTAGTTGGCGACGAGCAGGTCGCCGGTCTTGACCTCGGCGCCGGTGCCCTTCTTGAGGACCGAGACGAGGAGCTTGGCCTTGCCGGCCGGCTTGGCGATGCCCGCGAAGTCGAGGGACGTCGGCCCGTTGCCGTTGAAGACGATCTTGGGCGCCCAGCCGGGGTTCTTGCCGACCTCGCCCTCGGGCCCGTCGAGGACGGTCACGTCCTCGACGTCGACGACCATGACCAGCCCGTCGTCGTTGCCGATGCCCTCGGTCGCCAGGGCCGGGGACTGCGCGAGCTGGCCGAACATGGCCTCGGTGTTGCCGGTGAGCACGATCCGCGAGCCCTTGGTGACACCGGGCTTGATGTAGTCGCGCAGCAGGTTCTTGAGCACGTCGTCGAGCGTGGCCGGCTCGGCGGTCTCGGCGGCGCCGACGGTCACCTCGACCGCGGAGGCGTCCTCGCCGAAGCTGTTGATGGCGTCGGTCTTGGTGTAGCCGTTGCCGATGACGTAGTTGACGAAGACCGCGTCCTTGTCCTTGAGCGCGTCGCCCCCGCCCTCGACCAGGGTCTCGGTCTCGAGCTCGCCGGCCTCCATGCGCTTCTTGAACTCGAGCTTGGCGTCGCCGACGTCGCCGGAGATCGTGACCGCGTCGAGGCGGTCGGCGAACTCGAGACCCGTTCCGGGGGTGTCGGTCCCGCACGCGGTCAGCGCCGCGGTGGACACGACGAGGGACGCCACGAGCGCGGCGGTGGGACGGGTACCTCGGAGCACGGGTTCAACCTTCGATGCTGGCTTCGGGTGGACAGGTCGCCGGCAGTCTCCTGAACGAGCGGGACCGCGCCGGTGAGCGTCGGCAGCCTACAAGGCGAGGCTGTTGGCGCCGTACTCGACGCAGTCGAGCGAGGTCACATGCCGTCGATGAGTCGCTGGACGCGGTCGTCGGTGGCGCGGAACGGGTCCTTGCACAGCACGGTGCGCTGGGCCTGGTCGTTGAGCTTGAGGTGCACCCAGTCGACGGTGAAGTCGCGGCGCTTCTCCTGGGCCTTGCGGATGAACTCGCCGCGCAGGCGGGCTCGCGTGGTCTGCGGCGGCACCGACTTGGCCTCGAACACCTTGAGGTCGGTGGTGACGCGGGCGACCGCACCCCGCTTCTCGAGCAGGTAGTAGAGGCCGCGGTTGCGGTGGATGTCGTGGTAGGCGAGGTCGAGCTGGGCGATCCGCGCGTGGCCGAGGGGCAGGCCGTGCTTGGCGCGGTAGCGCTCGATCAGCTTGAGCTTGATGACCCAGTCGATCTCGCGGTCGACGAGACCGAGGTCGTCGGACTCGACGGCCTTGAGCCCGCGCTCCCACAGGTCCAGGGTGCGCTCGATGAGCGGGGTGCTGATCTGGCGCCGGTCGACGAAGTCGCGGGCCTTGGAGAGGTACTCGCCCTGGATGTCGAGGGCGCTGGCCTCGCGACCGTTGGCCAGGCGCACCTTGCGGCGGCCGGTGACGTCGTGGGAGATCTCGCGGATCGCGCGGATGGGGTTCTCCATCGTGAGGTCGCGCATCACCACGCCCTCCTCGATCATCCGCAGCACGAGGTCGCAGCTGGCGACCTTGAGCATCGTCGTCGTCTCGCTCATGTTGGAGTCGCCGACGATCACGTGGAGGCGGCGATACTTCTCGGCGTCGGCGTGCGGCTCGTCGCGGGTGTTGATGATCGGCCGGCTCCGGGTCGTGGCGCTCGAGACGCCCTCCCAGATGTGCTCGGCACGCTGGCTCACCGAGTACGACGCCCCGCGCGGGGTCTGGGTGACCTTGCCGGCCCCCACGACGATCTGCCGGGTCACCAGGAACGGGATGAGCACGTCGGCCAGGCGGCTGAACTCACCGGCGCGGCCGACGAGGTAGTTCTCGTGGCAGCCGTAGGAGTTGCCCGCGGAGTCGGTGTTGTTCTTGAAGAGGTAGATCTCGCCGGCGATGCCCTCGTCGTGCAGGCGCTGCTCGGCGTCGAGGAGCAGCCCCTCGAGGACGCGCTCCCCCGCCTTGTCGTGGGTGACGAGCTCCGCCACGTCGTCGCACTCGGGCGTGGCGTACTCGGGGTGGCTGCCGACGTCGAGGTAGAGCCGGGCGCCGTTGCGGAGGAACACGTTGCTGCTGCGACCCCAGCTGACGACCTTGCGGAAGAGGTAGCGCGCCACCTCGTCGGGGCTCAGCCGCCGCTGGCCCTTGAACGTGCACGTGACGCCGTACTCGTTCTCGATGCCCATGATGCGCCGGTCCATGACACGACCCTACGGGGCCGCGTGAAGTTCGGAGAGCGTCTCGAGCGAGCGCGTCGAACTTTCTGGTCGCCCGGTCAGAGCAGGCCGGCGTGGTCGAGCGCGAGGTAGGTCTGCTCGGTCGCGCCGAGGCGTCCGCCGGGCAGCCGTCGGCGCAGCTCGGCGACGGGGAGCAGCACGACGTCGATCTCCTCGAGGTCGTCGAGCTGCTGCTCGCCGACCGCGTGGGCGCCGCGGGCGAGCACGACGTGGCGCGACCGGGTGTGGCTCGGCGGGTCGATGCTGGCGACGAGCTCGGCGGAGGCGACGGCGTAGCCGGTCTCCTCGCGGAGCTCGCGCACGCCCGCCGCGACCGGTTCCTCGCCGTCGTCGACCAGGCCACCAGGCAGGGAGAGCACGACGCGGTCGGGACCGGGACGGTACTGCTGGACCAGGACGACCTCGTCGTCGTCGGTCAAGGCCAGCACCGACACGGTCGCCGGACTGTCGTGGATGTCCCACAGGGCCTGGCGGCCGTCGGGCAGCACCAGCGGGCGCCGCAGGATGCGGGCGAAGCCGTCGTAGGCGAGCTCGTCGTCACCGGCCCGGGTCCAGGGTGCGGGCCCGGACGTCTCGGTCATCGCGTCATCACGCCGTCACGACGGGGGCGCGATCGGCGGCTCGCCCGTGGTCGGGTCCTCGAGCGGGGGCACCGACCCGCTGACCTGGTCGGTCGGGTCGCTCGGGTTGTCGACGACCGGGACGGTCGAGCCGCCCCCCTCACGTCGTCCGTCGCCTGAGGACTTCTCGGCCGGCGTCGACGGACCGCGCTCGCCGAGCAGGACGTCGAGCCGGGCCGGCGAGAGCCGGACGAACTTGCGGGTGCGGGTGCGGGTGCGGTCGAGCACCGCGACCTCGAGGTCGGCGGTCGGGATGACGCGCTCGCCGGCGTCGGCCTGGCCGAGCGCCTTGACGGCACCGGCGAGGGCGTCGGCGAGGGGCGCGTGCTCGGTGTAGGTCGACTCGAGGCTGGTCGAGACGAGGTCGACCTGGCCGCCCATCACCGCGAACCCGTGCTCGTCGGCCACCTGGCCGTCGTAGGTCAGCCGGAACAGCTGGTCGTCGTCGGGGGTGTCGCCGACCTCGGCCACGAAGATCTCGACCTCGTAGGGCTTCTCGCCGCCGCTGGAGAAGATCGTGCCGAGGGTCTGGGCGTAGGCGTTGGCCAGGCCGCGGCCGGTGACGTCGCGCCGGTCGTAGGCGTAGCCACGCATGTCGGCCAGACGTACGCCGGCGATGCGGAGGTTCTCGAACTCGTTGTAGCGACCGACCGCCGCGAAGGCGATCCGGTCGTAGATCTCGGAGACCTTGTGCAGCGCCTGGGAGGGGTTCTCCGAGACGAACAGGAAGCCGTCGGCGTACTGGACGGCGACGACGGACCGGCCGCGGCCGATGCCCTTGCGGGCGAAGTCGGCCCGGTCCTTCATCAGCTGCTCGGGCGAGACGTAGAACGGGGTGCTCATCGGGCGCCTCCGGTCAGCGGGGCGGCGGGGCCGTCGGGACGGATCATCCGGGCGGTGATGACGCGGTCGGCGATCGCGGCCACCTCGTCGTCGGGCATCCGGAAGCCGCCCTCGGCGGTGATGACCTGGACGACCGGGAAGATCCGGCGCGTCAGGTCGGGTCCGCCGGTGGCGGAGTCGTCGTCGGCGGCGTCGTAGAGCGCCTGGATCACGACCTCGACGCAGCCGGTCGCGTCGAGGTCGTCGCGGTAGAGCTTCTTGAGGGCGCCGCGGGCGAACAGCGACCCGGAGCCGACCGAGTGGAACGCGGTCTCCTCGTAGCGGCCACCGGTGACGTCGTAGCTGAAGATGCGGCCCTGGTCGAGACGCAGGTCGTAACCGGCGAACAGCGGGACCACGGCCAGGCCCTGCATGGCCATGCCGAGGTTGCCGCGGATGAGCGCCGACAGTCGGTTGGCCTTGCCGTCGATCGACAGCGTGGAGCCCTCGATCTTCTCGTAGTGCTCGAGCTCGGTCTGGAACAGCCGCACCATCTCGACCGCGAGGCCGGCGGTGCCGGCGATGCCGACGGCGGAGAACTCGTCGGCCGGGAAGACCTTCTCGATGTCGCGCTGGGCGATGATGTTGCCCATCGTGGCGCGCCGGTCACCGGCAAGGATCACGCCGCCCGGGAAGGTCGCCGCGACGATCGTCGTGCCGTGCGGCGCGAGGTCGCCGGCGTTGCCCTGGGGCACCGAGCGCCCGCCCGGGTGCAGGTCGGGAGCCTGGTCGGCAAGGAAGTCGCTGAACGACGAGGAGCCCGGCCGCAGGTAGGCGGCCGGGAGTCGGGAGTCGTTCACCGCGTCACTCGCCGCCCTTCTGGATGAAGGACTTCACGAAGTCCTCCGCGTTGGACTCGAGGACCTCGTCGATCTCGTCGAGGATGTCGTCGACATCGCTGTCGATGGCTTCCTTGCGCTCGGCGAGGTCGCTCTCGGGGGCCACCTCGGTGGTCTCCTCGGTCTCCTGCGACTTGCGCGGCTGCTTCTGCTCCTGGGCCATGCTCTGACCCTACTCAGTGGGTACGACCGTTTCGACGGAGATCCGGTTTGTGGTGGGGGTGTGGGTGTTGCGGTGGGGTCTGGGCCGGGGGGTGCGGTGAGCGTTGGGATGGGCCTGGTCACCTGGGGTCCTTCTGGGTCGGGCTGTCCGCGCGCCTAGCATCCCGGGCCTCCCTGTCAAGGACGCTTCGCGCCGCTGCGCGGTCGCTTCGCGATCCTTGACAGCGAGCCTCTCCCGGGATGCTTGATGGCGCAGACAAGGGCGGGCTCCGCCGCGCCCTCGTCCAGCGCGGACAGCCCTCACCGGCATCTCTGGTCACGCTGACCTGACGTTTCTCCCGGTTCTCCTACGAAACTTCGGCCCAGAAGCGGGAGTTTCGTCGCAGAACTTCACCTTGCGGGTTCCCCGACCCGGGCCGGCGGTGCGTCACCCACCGAACCGGGCCCTCGAATCCGCCTAAACGGTGGCTCACTGACCGCCCACCCGAGCCGGCCCGACCCGGCGGTGAGCACGCCACCGAAGTAGTGGTTCGGGCCGCCCGGAACGGTGGCTCACCCACCGCCGGATCGGGTGGCCGCGCAGGCGACGGCGAGCCGAGCTTGCGAGGCCTCGCCGTTGCACGCCGAGAAGCAGACCGCGAGAGGCTCGGGGTCAAGGATCGCGCAGCGACCGCGCAGCGGCGCCGCAGGCGTCCTTGACGCCGAGACGCGGTCTGCTACGCGCGCGGCCACCCGACCCGGACACACCATGGCCCCACGACAGCAAGAAGGCTTCGAGGCTCGCTGCGCTCGCACCTCAGCCGACGTAGCGCAGGTGGCTTCGTGGCTCGCTGCGCTCGCACCTCAGCCGCCGTGGGCCTAGTTGCGCGTCAGCGCCGAGAACAGCTGCTCGGCGGTGTCGCACCGGTCGAGCAGGTCGCCGACGTGGGACTTGGAGCCGCGGAGGGGGTCGATGGTGGGGACGCGCTGGAGCGACTCGCGGCCGGGGAGGTCGAAGATGACCGAGTCCCAGGAGGCGGCGGCGACGTGCTCGGCGTACTTCTCGAGGCAGCGGCCGCGGAAGTAGGCGCGGGTGTCGGTGGGCGGGTCGTGCATGGCGTCGTCGACCGACTGCTGGTCGAGGAGACGCTCCATCCGGCCGCCGGCGACCAGGCGCTGGTAGAGGCCCTTCTCGGGGCGGATGTCGGAGTACTGGAGGTCGATGAGCTGCAGCTTGGCGTCGTCCCAGTCGAGGCCGTCGCGGGTGCGGTACTGCTCGAGGAGCTTGAGCTTGGCGACCCAGTCGAGCTCGCGGGCGCAGAGCATCGGATCGCGCTCGAGGCGGTCGAGCACCGACTCCCAGCGGGCCAGGACGTCGACGGTCTGCTCGTCGGCGTCGGCGCCGTAGCGGTCCTCGACGAACTTGCGGGCGAGGTCGAGGTACTCGAGCTGCAGCTGGATGCCGGTCAGGCGCCGGCCGTCCTGGAGCGTGACGGTCTGCCGGAGAGTCGGGTCGTGCGAGATGGCGCGCAGGCCGGAGACCGGGCCGTCGACACTGAGGTCGACGCTGAGGAACTTCTCCTCGATCATTGCCAGGACCAGGGCAGTGGTGCCGATCTTGAGGTAGGTCGAGACCTCGGAGAGGTTGGCATCGCCGATGATCACGTGGAGCCGGCGGTACTTCTCCGGGTCGGCGTGGGGCTCGTCGCGGGTGTTGATGATCGGGCGCTTGAGCGTCGTCTCGAGGCCGACCTCGACCTCGAAGAAGTCGGCGCGCTGGCTGATCTGGAAGCCGTGCTCGCGGCCGTCCTGCCCGATGCCGACGCGACCCGCGCCGGTGATCACCTGACGGCTCACGAAGAACGGCGTCAGGTGGCGCACGATGTCGCCGAACGGAGTCGAGCGCCGCATCAGGTAGTTCTCGTGGGCGCCGTAGGACGCGCCCTTGTTGTCGGTGTTGTTCTTGTAGAGCAGGATCTGGGGGGCACCGGGCAGCTGTCCCGCGCGCCGGGTGGCGTCGAGCATGACCTGCTCCCCCGCCTTGTCCCACCGCACGATGTCGAGCGGGGTGGTGACCTCGGGCGTGGAGTACTCCGGGTGGGCGTGGTCGACGTAGAGCCGAGCGCCGTTGGTCAGGATGACGTTGGCCAGGCCCATGTCCTCGTCGGTGAGCTGGCTCTGGTCGGCCACCCCGCGCGACATGTCGAAGCCGCGGGCGTCGCGCAGCGGCGACTCCTCCTCGAAGTCCCAGCGGGCCCGTCGCGCCTTGACGGTCGACGAGGCGTAGGCGTTGACGACCTGCGACGAGGCCACCATCGGGTTGGCCAGGGGCTGGCCGACGACCGAGATCCCGTACTCGATCTCGGTGCCCATGACACGGCGGACGCTCATGACATCGAGCCTACGGGAGGGGTGCCGGCCGCGGGCCCTCCGTCCGGGCAGCTACCAGCTGGGCCGCTTCTCCTCGCGGAGGCGCGGCTCGGTCGTCAGCTCGGGGCGGATGCCGACCTTGTCGGCATAGAACGCGCGGACCCGGTCCATGTCGGCCGCGACGTCACCGCTCAGCGCGAACGTCGGCCCCCATCCGACGGTCCGGCTGGGCGCGTCGAGGTAGGCGAGGGTGACGGGAATGCCGGTCTGCTGCGAGATCCGGTAGAAGCCCGACTTCCAGAACTCGCTCTTGCTGCGCGTGCCCTCGGCGGCGATCCCGAGCAGGAAGGTCTCGTCCTCGGCCTCGGCGAGCAGGGCCTTGATCGTGCGGCCGGGGTTCTCCCGGTCGAGCTCGACCGCGCCGGTCGCGCGCATGAAGACGCCCATCGGCCCCTTGAAGAACGAGTGCTTGACGAGCAGCCGGATCTGCACGCTGCTGTCCCAGGCCAGGAGCATCGTGATGACCCAGTCCCAGTTGGACGTGTGGGGCGCCCCCACGAGGATGCCGCGCTGCGGCACGTCGCCCTCGGTCTTCCACCGGGCGAGCTTGAGCAGGGTCCGCGCCAGGGTGCGGCGGACGAGGAAGTGGCGGCGCATCAGGAGAACCTACCGGGCCACTCGGTGGACGTGGGCCGTGGCGGACGCGTGGCGCCGAGACCGACCGACCGCACGCTGTCGCGGGGACCCGACAATCAGCAAGGCGCCCCGACCACGGACCGAGCCGACCACAGGGCGCACGGAGCCGTCGGCCCGACCCGGCGTCTCGGCGGCCGCCACCCAGGCCGGTGGCAACAGTGCCAGGCGGTGGCGGCCAGCGAGACGCGGGAGGCCCAGAGGCGACCAGATCTACAGGTACTGACCCGTGTTGGCGACGGTGTCGATCGACCGGCCGGGCTCGGTGCCCTGCTTGCCGGTGATGAGCGTGCGGATGAAGACGATCCGCTCGCCCTTCTTGCCGGAGATGCGGGCCCAGTCGTCCGGGTTGGTCGTGTTGGGGAGGTCCTCGTTCTCCTTGAACTCGTCGACGCAGGCCTGCAGGAGGTGCGAGACGCGCAGCCCCTTCTGCTGGTGGTCGAGGAGGTCCTTGATCGCCATCTTCTTCGACCGGTCGACGATGTTCTGGATCATCGCGCCGGAGTTGAAGTCCTTGAAGTAGAGGACCTCCTTGTCGCCGTTGGCGTAGGTCACCTCGAGGAAGCGGTTCTCCTCGGTCTCGGTGTACATCCGCTCGACGGTCGCCTGGATCATCCCAGCCACGCACAGGTCACGGTCGCCGCCGAACTCGGCGAGGTCGTCGGCGTGCAGCGGGAGGCTGGCGGTGAGGTACTTGCTGAAGATGTCGCGGGCGGCCTCGGCGTCGGGTCGCTCGATCTTGATCTTCACGTCGAGCCGGCCGGGACGCAGGATGGCGGGGTCGATCATGTCCTCGCGGTTGGAGGCGCCGATGACCAGCACGTTCTCGAGCAGCTCGACGCCGTCGATCTCGCTGAGCAGCTGCGGGACGATGGTGTTCTCCACGTCGGAGGAGACGCCCGAGCCACGGGTGCGGAAGAGCGAGTCCATCTCGTCGAAGAAGACGATCACCGGAGTCCCCTCGGACGCCTTCTCACGAGCACGCTGGAAGATCATCCGGATGTGACGCTCGGTTTCGCCGACGAACTTGTTCAGAAGTTCCGGGCCCTTGATGTTCAGGAAGTAGGACTTGCCC
>NZ_JAURVJ010000231.1 GCF_030655615.1 Nocardioides sp. | reverse complement strand
CGGCACCCGCCCGCGCGGGGTGTCGAGCCGCGGCACCGCGAGCGCGTCGGGCAGGCCGGTGAGGTAGGCGAACCCCGGCGCGAACCCGCAGAACGCCGACACGAACTCCAGCTCCGCGTGCCGCTCGACGGCGCCCGCGCGATCGGTCCCCCAGCGCTCGGCGACGTCGTCGAGGTCGGCGCCGTCGTAGGTCGTCGGCACCTCGACCAGCTCACCCACCCCGGCCCGCGAGCCGGGCTCCCAGCGAGCCAGGACCCGGTCGAGCGCTGCCGCGTCCGCGACCCCGTCGAAGAGCACCGTCTCGGCGCCCGGCACCACCTCGAGCGCCGCCACCCCGGCGTGCCGCGCGTGGGCCGCCAGGCCGAGCGCCGCACCGGCGTCGGCGACCTCGACCAGGAACGCGGTCGGGCCGACCGGGACGAGCTGCATGTCACCAGTGTTCACGAGGACGTCACCCACCGGGCCGCACCAGCCGTCACGATGGGTCCGAACACCCCAAAAAGAGTGAGGGCCTCTTGATGGTATGAGCATCAGGAGGCCCTCGGGGTGTCCGGCGGCGTGACGTCCGGACGACCTGGCGACGCCTCCGACCCCGCCGTTCCCGTCACCGGTCCGACGCCCCGAGCGAGCTCGAGGTCTGGGTCTTCGTCATCGCTAGATCTCGCCCGGTTGAGGTGACGTCCGGACCACCGTGCCGGCCTGCCGATCCCGCCGCCCCCGTCACCGGGTCGCCGCCCCCGCTCGGCCCGAAGGCTCCGCGGGAGTGTGGATCTTGCTCCGTCACGCTGTCGTCGGGCGGGTGACGCCCCACGATCGAGCCCTCGCTCCGACCCCGACCTCCCGTCACCGGGTGCCGCTCCAGCGGCTCGAGAGCCGCCAGGAGGATGGGTCCTCGCTCCTGCCGATCCCCTCCGCTCCGGCTTCCCTCACGGGCCGCCCTTGCTTCGGTAAGGAGAGTTCTACGCCCGCCGGATCGACCCGCGCAAGGCATCGGGCCGACATTCCCCCGGTCCCACAGCCCCCTCCACAGCCCGGGCCGGTTCATCCACAGGTGGGGCCGTGATTCCACAGCCTGCGGACTAGTCCTGTGGACGAGCCGCGAGCCCCCGGAGCCGCCAGCCCGCCGTCTCCAGCGCGGCGCGCACGGCGCGCGCGTGATCGACCGCGCTGGGGGTGTCACCGTGCACGCACACCGAGTCGACCCCGGGGGCGAGCTCCACCGCCCGGGCCGCGATCGCCGTGCTGTCCTCGAGCACGGCGCCCGGCTCGCCGCGCGGGAGCAGCCGGCCGTCGCCGGCGTAGCCCCGGTCGGGGAAGCCCTCGAGCAGCACCCGTCGCCCGGCGGCGTAGGCCTGGTCGAGCAGCTCCCCGGGCATCCCGAGCACCGGCAGGGAGCCCGACCCGGCGAGCACCGCCATCGCCTGCTCCTCGTCGTCCAGCACGCGGTGGTAGAGCGCGCCGTGCGGCTTGAGGTAGCGCACCGACGTGCCGGCCGCGACCGCGATCTCGGACAGCACGCCGACCTGGTGGGCGACCTGCTCGCGCAGGATCTCGTAGGCGACGTCGACCGCGACCCGGCCGAAGTTCGGACGATCGGCGTAGGAGACCTGTGCGCCCACGGACACGCCCCGCTCGACGGCGCCCTCGCACACGGCACGCATGGTCGCCGCCGACCCGGCGTGGTAGCCGCACGCCACGTTGGCGCTGGTGACGACCGCGAGCAGGGCCGCGTCGTCGGTGACCTCCTCGCCGAGGTCGGCGTTGAGGTCGAGGGTCCGGTCGGTCACAGCTCCTTGCCCTGGTAGAGCTCGACGGTCTCGTAGCCGAGGCCCTCGTAGAGCGCCCGCGCGCCGTGGTTGTAGCCGAACACGTTGAGCCCCAGCGCGTGCGAGCCCTGCTGCTGGGCCCACAGCGCGCCGGCGCGCATCAGGCCGCCGCCGTAGCCGCGGCGCCGGTGGTCCTCGTCGACCGCGACGTCGTAGACGAAGGCGATCGGACGCTCGGTGCCGACCCAGAGGGTGCCGACCTGCAGGCCGTCGACCCGGCCGACGAAGAACTGGTGGTGCTCGGTCGCCAGGCCGTCGGGGAGCAGCTCGGCGTGCTGCTCGCGGGAGACCTTGAGCGCGTGCTCCGGGCTCTCGCCCGACCTGGTCCGCGCCTCGGCGTAGGCGTCGATCTCGTCGGCCTCCCAGAGGTCGTAGGCCGCCGCGTCCATCGGCTCGAGCGTCACGACGTCCTCGGCCGGCAGCTCCTGGCCCAGGTCGAGGCGCATCTGCACCGCGGCCGTCTCGAACCCGCCGTCGGCCACGAACGCCTCGGTCACCGGGTCGCCTGGATAGACCCCTGCGGTCAGCCGACGCGCCCCGGCGTCGCGCGCCACGACCTCGAGGAGCGCGCGCACGGCCGGCGCCCGGTCCGGGTCGTCGAGAGCCAGGCGCAGCACCGAGCGGTCGTCGCCCTGCTCGACCAGCCAGACCCGGCCGACGCGCTCCCCCTCACCGAGCACGTCGAGCACCGCGGTCCGCTCGCGGACCCGCACGACCATGGTGTCGGCGGCCTCGCGGGCGCGGTCGGGATCGACCTGCTCGGCTAGGAACCGGCGGTGGACGAGGTGCTCGGCGAGCTCCTCGAAGGGCGGGTCGGCGACGGGCTGCAGGGTCAGGTCGGGCACGGACCGACTCTCCCAGACCACCCGGCTCCGTCCACCAGTCATTTCCCGCTGCGGCGTCCCCGGGGGCTGGTGGATACGGTGCGTGGCATGACTTCGACGTCGCACCCCACCACCCCACCGACGGCGCCGCGACGTCCCGTCACCACCGAGCACCACGGTCGCACCCGGGTCGACGACCACGACTGGCTGCGCGACAAGGAGTCGCCCGAGGTGATCGCGCACCTCGAGGCCGAGAACGCCTGGACCGAGGAGCGGACCGCCCACCTGGCCTCGCTGCGCGAGTCGATCTTCGGCGAGATCAAGGCCCGGACCCGCGAGACCGACCTGTCGGTGCCGACCCGGGTGCGTGAGCACTGGTACTACGGCCGGTCCTTCGAGGGCCGCGAGTACGGCGCCAGCTGCCGGGTCCCGGTCAGCGGGCCCGACGACTGGACGCCGCCCCAGCCGGCCGAGGACGCCTCCCCGGACCAGCCCGCCCTGCCCGGCGAGGAGGTGCTGCTCGACCTCGACGCCCTCGCCGACGGCCACACGTTCTTCTCCCTCGGCGGCTCGACGATCACCCCCGACAGCCGGCTGCTGGCCTACGCCACCGACGTGGTGGGCGACGAGCGCTACACGATCCGCTTCAAGGACCTCACGACCGGCGACCTGCTGCCCGACGAGATCACCGGCACCCTCGGCGGCGGCACCTGGGACCGCGCCGGCGAGCACCTCTACTACACGACCGTCGACGAGTCGTGGCGCGCCGACAAGGTCTGGCGGCACCGCCTCGGCACCGCCCAGGCCGACGACGAGCTGGTCTTCCACGAGACCGACGGCCGGTTCTGGGTCGGCTGCGGCCGTACCCGCAGCGACCGGTTCCTGGTGGTCGCCGCCGGCTCCAAGACCACGAGCGAGTACCACGTGATCGACGCCGACGCGGCCACCGACGGCCCGCCCGAGCTGTGGTGCTTCGCCGCGCGCGAGGAGGACGTCGAGTACGCCCTCGAGCACGCCGTGATCGCCGGCGAGGACCGGTTCCTCGTGCTCCACAACGCGACCGGACCCGACTTCGAGCTCGGGGTCACGCCCATCGAGCCGACGCCGCGCGCCGGCTGGGCCCCGCTCGTCCCCCACGACCCGGCCACCCGGCTCGAGGACGTCGACGCCTTCGCCGGCCACCTCGTCGTCCACCAGCGCAGCAACGGGCTGACCCAGCTGCGGATCATCGAGCTCGACGACGGCACCAGCGGCAGCAGCGGCACCAGCAACGGGATCGGTGACGACTACCTCGTCGAGTTCGACGAGGAGGTCTACACCGTCGGCTCCGGCGCCAACCCGCGCTTCGACCAGCCCACCGTGCGCCTCGGCTACGTGACGATGGCCGTGCCGTCGTCGGTCTACGACTACGACGTCCGCGCCCGCGAGCTGACGCTGCTCAAGCAGGCCCCCGTGCTCGGCGGCTACGACCGCGACGACTACGAGGAGCACCGGCTCTGGGCCACCTCGGCCGACGGCGAGCCGGTGCCGATCTCGCTCGTCGTACGCCGGGACGCGCGGGCCGCGGACCAGCCCGTCCCGCTGCACCTCTACGCCTACGGCGCCTACGAGATGTCGACCGACCCCGCGTTCTCGATCGCCCGACTCTCGCTGCTCGACCGGGGCGCGGCCTTCGCGATCGCCCACGTGCGCGGCGGCGGCGAGATGGGCCGCCGCTGGTACGACGACGGCAAGCTCGAGCACAAGCAGCACACGTTCGACGACTTCGTCGCGTGCGCCCGGCACCTCGTCGCCGAGGGCTGGACCACCGCCGACCGGCTGGTCGGCGAGGGCGGCAGCGCCGGCGGCCTGCTGATCGGCGCCGTCGCCAACCAGGCGCCCGACGCGTTCGGCGGCCTGGTGGCGCAGGTGCCGTTCGTCGACCCGCTCACCTCGATGCTCGACGCGAGCCTGCCGCTGACGGTCACCGAGTACGACGAGTGGGGCAACCCCGAGGCCGACCCCGCGGCGTACGACACGATCGCGGCCTACGCGCCCTACGACAACGTCGGCGCCCACACCTACCCCCGGATCCTCGCCGAGACGTCCCTCCACGACACCCGCGTGCTCTACGTCGAGCCCGCCAAGTGGGTGGCCCGGCTGCGCTCGGACGCGACCGACGCCGACGTGCTCCTCAAGATCGAGATGTCGGCCGGCCACGGCGGCGTCTCGGGTCGCTACCAGGCCTGGAAGGACCGCGCGTTCACGCTGGCCTGGGTGCTCGACGTCATGGGCCTGGCCTGAACCCGGCCCGACCTCGGCCCGGTCTGGGCTGAGTATTGGGGAACAGGGCTGAGAAGTCGCTGAGATCTGGGGATTCGGGCAACTCTGGGGCCATCCGAAGCGTCGTTGCTGTCGAAGGCCTAGCACAGATGCCAAGCCTTCCGGGTGATGTGGGAATCCACCTCCCCAGACGAACGTTGGACAACACGTGGACGCAAGGCCGTCCACGAGACCATTAGGAGGGTCCCCATGGCAACCAGGACCGCATCACGGGGTGGCCGCGAGATCGAGGGACGCGACAGCGTCGGCCTCTACCTCGACGAGATCGCCCGCAACCCGTTGCTCGACGCGGCCATGGAGGTCGAGCTCTCCAAGACGATCGAGGCCGGCCTCATGGCCGAGGCCCTGCTCGCCGAGGGCCGGGTCGGACGCCGCAAGGGCGGCGCCCCCATGCGAGCCACCGAGGAGGAGCTCGAGTGGCTCGCCGAGGAGGGCCGGGCGGCCGTCAAGACGTTCATCAACGCCAACCTGCGACTGGTCGTGTCGATCGCCCGCAAGTACGGCCGGGCCCAGATGCCGATGCTCGACCTGATCCAGGAGGGCAACACCGGCCTCATCCGGGCGGTCGAGAAGTTCGACTACACCAAGGGCTACAAGTTCTCGACCTACGCGACCTGGTGGGTGCGGCAGGCGATCACCCGCGGCATCGCCCAGCAGGCCCGCGTCGTGCGACTCCCCGTCCACGTCGTCGAGGAGCTCAACCAGGTCGGCGGCGCCCGCCGCACGCTCGAGCGCCAGCTCGGCCGTGACCCCGACCCGGCCGAGATCGCCGCCGAGCTCGGCATGGAGGTCGACCGCGTGCTCGACCTGATGGCCTGGGGTCGCGAGCACGTCAGCCTCGACACCCCGGTCGACGAGGACGGCGACACCTCCTTGGGCGACCTGATGGCCCAGGAGACCGCTCCGTCCCCCGACATGACGGTCCTCGACACCGAGTCGCGCGACCGCCTCAACAGCCTCGTCGGTCAGCTCGACGACCGCGCCGCCGACATCATCCGCTCGCGCTACGGTCTGGTCGACGGGCGCCAGCACAAGCTCGCCGACATCGGCACCAAGCACGGCATCTCCGCCGAGCGGGTCCGTCAGCTCGAGCGGGAGGCGCTGCAGAAGCTGCGCCGCCTGGGCGACCCCGACCTGGCTGCCTGACCTGCTTCGTCCTCGGGAGCCCCGACCGCTGGTTGCGGTCGGGGCTCCTGAGATTTTTGGGGTGCCGGGGCGGTGGCGGATTCCCCGGCCGGCCGGGGATTCCGACCCTTGTCAGGGGTTGCAACCCCTGACAAGGGTCGGTTCCCCCTGACAACCTGGACCCCATGCGGATCGAGCCCGACGACCTGAGCAGCGCCACGATCGTGGCGTTCCTGGAGGCCCACGTCGCCCAGCTGCGCGCGACGTCGCCTCCCGGGTCGAGCCACGCGCTCGACCTGACGGGCCTCCGGGCGCCGGGGGTGTCGTTCTGGTCGGCCCACGACGACGGCGAGCTGGTCGGGTGCGCCGCGCTCAAGCGCCTCGACGACGACCACGCCGAGCTCAAGTCGATGCGTACGGCGCCGCACCGGGTCGGGGAGGGCGTCGGCGGCCGGCTCGTGACGTTCGTGCTCGGCCACGCCCGGGAGGCCGGGTTCGGGCGGATCAGCCTCGAGACCGGCAGCCAGGAGTTCTTCGCACCGGCCCGGCGGCTCTACGCGCGGCACGGGTTCGTCGAGTGCCCGCCGTTCGGCTCCTACCGGCCCGACCCGTCGAGCACGTTCATGACGCGGGCGGTGTGAGGGCCAGCTCGTCCTCGACGTACGACGGACGCGCCAGCGCCAGCCCGCACACGGCCAGCGGGACGATGAGGGCGGTGAGGGCCAGCAGCGGCACCGTCCAGCCGTCGGTCAGGTCGTGCAGCACCCCGAACCCGAACGGCCCGACCGCCGAGAACAGGTAGCCGACCGACTGCGTGAAGGCCGACAGCGAGGCGGTGCCCTCCGGGGTGCGCGAGCGCAGGCCGATGAGCACCAGGACCAGTGGGAAGGTGCAGGTCCCGGCGCCGACGAGCAGCGCCCACAGGACCGCCAGGTCGTGCGGGGCCAGGGCGAGGCCGACGTAGCCGACCGGGTAGCAGGCGGCCAGGGCGAGCACGAGCGGCGTCAGGTTGGTCATCCGGCCCGCGAGCGACGGCACCAGGAACGAGAGCGGGATGCTGGTCCCGGTGATCACCCCGAGCAGCAGCCCGGCCGTGCTCGCCGAGTAGCCGGCGTCGCGGTAGATCGCGGCGAACCAGCCGAAGACGGCATAGGCCTGCAGCGACTGCAGGGCGAAGAACGCGGCCATGAAGCGGCCGGTCCGGGTGCGGGCGATCGCCGAGAGCGGGATCCGGTCGGCGGCGACGGGCCGCACCCGGTCGCGGTCGCGGCCGACGAGGGCCAGCCACGGCACCAGGGCCAGCGCGGCGAGCAGCGACCACGCCGCCAGGCCGCTGCGCCACCCGTCCGCCGACCCGCTCGCCTCGCTGATCGGGACGGTCAGGACCGACGACCCGGTGATGCCGACGGCGAGGGCGGTGGAGTAGACGGCGGTGAGGGTGCCGACGCGCTCGGGGAAGTGCAGCTTGACCAGCGACGGCAGCACCACGTTGGCGGTGGCCATGCCGCCGAGGGCGACCAGCGACAGCAGCAGGAACGGTACGACGCCGTCGACCCGACTGCGGGCGAAGAGCCCCACGGTGACGCCGGCCAGCGAGAGGGCGGTGATCCGGTGCGGCCCGACGATCCCGGCCAGCCGCGACGCCAGCGACCCGAACACCGCGAACGCGACCACGGGCAGGGCCGTGAGGATGCCGGCCTCGGTGCCCGACATGTCGAGACCCGCGCGGACGTCGTCGAGGACGGGCCCGACGCTGACCGCCGCCGGGCGCAGGTTGACGGCGAGGACGACGATCCCGACGAGGACGAGGACCCGCCCGCTGGCGCGGTCCGCCGGGCTCACGAGGGTGGTCGGGAGGACGACCGGCCGGTCAGCTCGGCGAAGACCTGCTCGACCCGCTCCCGCAGCTGCTCGCGGGTCCCGGCGTTGTCGATGACGTGGGTGGCGATGGCCAGCCGCTGCTCACGGGTGGCCTGGGAGGCGATCCGTGACTCGGCGTCCTCGCGGGTCCAGCCCCGGTCACGGAGCATCCGCTCGATCCGCACCTCGTCGGGCACGTCGACCACGAGCACCGCGTCGAAGCCGTCGGCGCGACCGGCCTCGGCCAGCAGCGGGATGTCGTGGACCACCAGGTCGTCGGGCCCGGTGGCGGCCTCGAGCTCGGCGTAGCGCTCGAAGACGAGGGGGTGGACGATCGACTCGAGCACCTTGCGGCGCTCGGCGTCGTTGAAGACGATCGCGCCGAGCCGCGGACGGTCCAGGTCGCCGGCGGGCAAGAGGATGTCGGCGCCGAACGCCTCGACCACCTGCTCCAGCCCGGGGGTGCCCTGCTCGACCACCTCGCGGGCGAGCACGTCACCGTCGATGATGGTGGCACCCAGCTCGCGCAGGATGTCGGCCACCGAGCTCTTCCCCGAGGCCACGCCGCCGGTCAGTCCCACTCGCACCCGGCGAGCCTACTGACCGCGCCGCCGGCTCAGTCGCCGCCTCCGCCGCCACCGCCGTCTCCCCCGCCACCGCCGCTGTCGCCACCGCCGCCGTCACCGCCGCCGTCACTGCCCCAGCTGCCGCCGCCCCCGTCACCGCCTCCGTCGCCGCCGCTGTCGTGACCGTGGTGCCCGCCGCCGTCGAACCAGCCGTCGCCGTCGCGGCGGTCGGTGCCACCGGCACCACCGTCGGCCGCCACGTAGGTGCCGGTGGACCCTGGGTCGGTCGCCGACGACGTACGCCGCCCGCTGCGGTTGCGCCCGCCCCGGCCGAGCCCGGCCACGATGCCGACGATGACGACGAGCCACGCGACGGCGATGAACGCGATCACGACCACGAAGAACTCCATGCCGCTCTCCTGCCCCGATCCGGGCCGTGCACTCCTAGCAACCGTGGTTGGCCTGGGCGCAGATCTCGGTGATGTCGAGCGGCTCGGCCGGCGGTCCGCCGACGACCTCGACCGTGGGCGGTCCGTCCGTGGCGGTCGAGAGATCGGGCGCGGCGTAGACGACCAACCACCACAGGTCGGTCACGGAGCCGACGAGCTCGGACTCCGCGACGTGGCCGTCGGGGAACGTGTAGGTCACCTGGAAGTCCTCCTCGCCGTCGGGCACCAGCCCGCCGGCGATGAACAGCGCCTGCTTGCCGCGGGGGAACTCGCTGCTCAGCTCGTAGGGGTTGCGCTCCCCGCCGCCCGCGACCGGCTTCGGGTGGTGCACCGTCACGCCACCGCCGAAGTCGTTGCACAGCGTGTACTGGCCGTCGGCCAGGTAGAACGTCGTCGTCCCGAGCTCGTTGTCGAACGAGGCGCTCGGCTCGGCACCCGGGAGGATCGCGCGGGTCTCGCGGTCGCACTCCGTGGCCGCCGGGGTGGGCTCGACACCGGGCGACGGTTCGCCGTCCGGCGGCATCGGGAAGCCGTCCGGGGTCGGGGTCGGCGCGACGTCGGGGGCGGTCGAGGACGCCGACGGCGTGGCGGGGCCGGCCGGCCCGGCCCCGCGCTCGTCGTCGCCACCGAGCAGCACGACGCCGACCACGAGGGCACCGACGGCGATCGAGGCCGCGACCGGCACGAGCCACGCGCGCGCGGCGCGTGACCGGGTCTGGGTGCCGGCCACGACCCGGGCGCGGATGCGGGCACGGGCGGCGGGGTCGAGCGGCTCGTCGGGCGGGTTCAGCTCGCTCATGTCAGGCTCCTTCGGACGTGGCAGGGAGGTCGAGGCGGCGCCGGGCTCGCGAGAGCCGCGAGCGGACCGTGCCGACCGGGACGTCGAGGGCCGCAGCCGCGGCCTCGTAGGACAGCCCGGACCAGGCGACGAGCGCGACCACGTCGCGCTCGCGCTGCGGGAGCCGCTCGATGGCGTCGAGCACCTCCCGCGCGCGCTGCTCGGTGTCGAGCCGCTCGGCGACCCGGTCCGCGTGGTCGGGCTGCACCTCGGGCTGCGGCAGCCGGGACACGGCCCGCAGGTGCCGGCGTCGGCCGCGCGTCAGGTTGCGGCAGACGTTGGTGGCGACACCGTAGAGCCACGGGACGACGGTCCCGTCGTGCACCTGCACCCGCTGGCGGTGCCGCCACACCTCGAGGAACACCGTGGCGGTGGCGTCCTCGGCGTCGGCGCGGTCAGCGGTCAGCCGGAAGCAGTGCCGGAAGATGCGGTCGGCGTGGCGGTCGAAGAGCTCGGTCAGGGCGTCGGCCTGGCCCGCCCTCAGCCCCGCGGCCAGGTCGGCCTCGCTCGGTCTGGTCACGGTGTCCTCCGGTGGGCTCATACCCTGTCATGTCCGGTGGCGGACCATGGTTCCCGGACAATTACCTTGCTCTCGAGCGCACTCCAACGCCTAGCGTGGCCGGATGCGTACCGTCCCGCTCGGCAGCCAGGGTCTCGTCGTCTCCAGCCAGGGTCTGGGCTGCATGGGGATGAGCCAGTCCTACGGCGAGCCCGACGACCCCACGTCCTACGCCACCCTCGACCGGGCACTCGAGCTCGGGGTCACCTTCCTCGACACCGCGAACGTCTACGGCGCGATCGGTGAGTCGGGGTTCGGGGGCAACGAGGTGCTGCTGTCGTCGTGGCTGGCCACCCACCGCGACGAGGTGCAGCTCGCGACCAAGGTCGGCATCGCCGGGATCGACGTCGGCCAGGCGTCCGGCAGCGGCGCCCGGTTCGAGCTCGACGGCTCACCGGCGGCCGTGGCGGCGGGCATCGACGCCTCGCTGCAGCGCCTGGGCACCGACCACGTCGACCTCTACTACCTCCACCGCGTCGACCCGGCGACGCCGCTGGAGGACACCATCGGCGCGATGGCCGAGCTCGTCACCGCGGGCAAGGTGCGCTACCTCGGCGTCTCCGAGGTGACCGCCGACCAGCTGCAGCGGGCGCACGCCGTCCACCCGATCACGGCCGTCCAGAGCGAGTGGAGCCTGTGGACCCGCGGCCTCGAGGACGAGGTGGTCCCGACGGCGCGACGGCTCGGCGTCGGTCTGGTCCCGTTCTCGCCGCTCGGGCGCGGCTACCTGACCGGAACGGTCACCTCCTCGGCCGACTTCGGCACCCGGGACAGCCGCCGGACCAACCCGCGCTTCACCGACGACAACCTCGACGCCAACCAGGCGATCGTCGCCGAGGTCCGCTCGGTCGCGGACGCCCGTGGCGTCCTCCCCGGGCAGGTCGCGCTCGCCTGGGTGCACGCGCAGGGCGACGACGTGGTGCCGATCCCGGGCACCAAGCGGCCGACCTACCTCGAGCAGAACGTCGCGGCCTCCGACCTCACGCTCACCAGCGACGAGCTCGAGCGGCTCGGGGCGCTGGCCGACCGGGTGACGGGCAGCCGCTACTGAGGTGGGCCCCGGTCAGACGCGGGCGAGCCCGGGGGCCGCGGTCGCGGCCGTCGCCCGGCAGACCTCGTCCCACGGGGTCGGGGCGAGCCCGAGCTCGCGCTGGGTGACCGCGGAGTCCATGACGTAGGTGCGCTCGAACATGTACGACGTCTCCCGCATCTCGCGCAGGAACCCGACGAACACCCCGCCGAGCGACAGCATCGCGCCCGGCCAGGGCCGGACCCTCGCCGGCGCGACACCGGCGGCGCGGCAGACGTCGGCCACCGCCTGCGCCTGGGCGACCGGGGCGTTGGACGGTGCGTGCCAGACGCGGCCGTGCGTCTCTGGACGCCCGGCGACGGCCACCAGCGTCCGGGCCATGTCGCGCACGTCGGTCCAGGTGTGCGGCAGGTCGACAGCGCCGAACATCCGGACGCTCCTGCCCTGCACCGCCCTGGCGGCCACCTGGGCCACGTGCGACACGACCACCTCGGGCCCCATGTAGTCGGAGCCGCGGACCTCGACCGCCCGAAGCCGCCCGGCCTCGTGCGCCGCGCGGGCCTCGGCCCACATCTCGGCGCGCAGCCTGCCCTTGGTCCCCTCGGCCACGTCGGGCTGGCCCTCGACCATCGGGGCGTCGGTCGGGCCGTAGCCGTAGAGGCAGGACGCCGTCACCAGCACCGCGGCGGTGCGCTCGGCGGCCGCGAGGAACGCCGTGGCGACCGGCGGCCACCAGGTCGACCACACGTCGTACGACGGCGGGTTGACGCAGTTGTAGAGCGCCTCAGCGCCCCGCGTCAGCTCGGTCAGGGCGTCGGCGTCGCTCACGTCGAGCGCGACCCGGCGCACGCCGTCGATCTCCGCGCCCGACCCGGACCGGCTGACGAGGACGACGTCCTCGTGCCCCTGGGCGACCAGCTCCCTGACCGTCGCCGTCCCGACCGGACCCGACCCGACCACCACGTGCTTGCTCATGACTTCTCCTTCTCCTTATTCGAAATGAGAGCACTGCTCTCGTCGTGCCTCCAGAGTGCCATCCCTCGCGACGATTTGCAAGAGCACTGCTCTCGTTTGTTGCTGCCGCTCTCGTTCCGAGGCAGGATCGGGGCATGTCAACCGCACCCCGCACCGCACGTGCCACCGCCCGCGCCGAGCTCACCCGCGCGATCCTCGACAACGCCGCGACCCAGCTCGCCGAGATCGGACCCGCCGCCCTGTCGGTGCGCGCCATCGCGCGCGACCTGGGCATGGCCTCGTCCGCCGTCTACCGCTACTTCCCGAGCCGCGACGCCCTCCTGACCGCCCTCATCGTCGAGGCCTACGACGACCTCGGCGCGACCGTCGAGGCCGCGGACGCCGCCGTGCGCCGCGGCGACCTGCGCGGCCGGCTACGCGCCATCGCCAAGGCGCTGCGCGGCTGGGCGATCGAGCACCCGCACCAGTACGCCCTCACCTACGGCTCCCCCGTGCCCGGCTACGCGGCCCCCGAGGACACGGTCGCCCCGGCCACCCGGGTCGCGATCGCCCTCCTCGAGCTGGTCCGCGACGCCCAGCAGGCCGGCCGCCGACCGCGCGG
>NZ_JAURVJ010000223.1 GCF_030655615.1 Nocardioides sp. | reverse complement strand
CGGCACGGTCACGCGGGCGGAGAGCCGCGCCGACCGGCCGGGTCGGACCGCGGGCGTCGCCCGCAGCGGGCCGAGCGCCTGGTCGCGACCGACCGCCCGGTCCGTCGACAGCGCGAACCGGGTGGTCGTCGCGCCCGCCTTGGCCTTGCCGGCGTTTCGGACCGCGACGCCGACGGCGAGCGGCCGGCCCTGCTGCACGCGCGCCGCGAGCATCGGTACGCCGACCACCAGGTCGGCCCGGGGCTTCGCCCCGGCCTTCGGGCGGGTGGCCGCGGCGGTCGGCGTGGTGGCCAGCGTGTCCACCAGGAGCGCGACCACGGCCAGCAGGACGAGGGGCAGGATCAGGATGCGGGTCTTCACGAGCACGGGCCGAGCCTGCGGCCGGCCGCTTGCGGTTGCCTGGCAAGCGGCCGACAGCGGGTCAGCCGGCCTGCTCGACCCACGGCGTCCAGGCGTGCTTGGCCGTGAGGTGGTCGCGGAACGGTCGGTCGTAGAGCCGGTAGGGGTGGTTCTCGCCCTCGTTGACGGTGGTCACGGCGACGCGCACGGCGTCGGCCTCGAAGCAGCCGTCGCGCTTGACGACGCGGTACTCGAACCAGCGCAGCCGGTGCTTGCGGTCGCCCCGCAGCCCGGCGTCGGCGACGCACGCACCCTCCGGCGAGTGGCCCCACTCGGGGGTCGGGTCCTCGCGCCAGCCCTGCGTCTCGGCGAAGCGGTAGTCGCTCCAGAACTGCATGAAGTGGCCGTACTCCGGGCCCCGCCGGGCCCGGTCGGTGTCCAGCCAGACCGAGACGTAGCCGAGCGGGTAGTCGTAGGTCCTCCGCACGCCGGGCAGGAGGACGCGCACCGTCACGGCGTCGGCGGTGTTGCGGACGACGACCTTCCTGAGGTCGAGCTTGCGCTTGCGGACGTCACCGGCCTCGTCGGCGTACGTCGCCACGCCGGCCGGAGCGGCGTCGGGGGCGGTCCCGGCCGTGCGGGTGGGGAGGTCGGCCGTGGCCGAGGCCGTGGTCAGGCCGATCAGCGGCGCCGCCAGGAGGGCGGCGATGGTGGCGTGGCGCCAGGTCTTCATGGGGTTCTCCTTCGTCGTGGTCGACGAGGAGCCTGCGCCCGGGCGCTTGGGGTCGGCTTGCTCCGCGCTTGCGGTCCCGACGCAAGGACCTGGCAAGCCGCTCTTCCTAGCGTCAGCGCCATGAGCCACCACACGATGCACTCGTCCCTCCACCCGTCGCTGCACCTGCGCACCGCGCCGACGACGACCGGCGGTCCGCTGCCGTCGACCTACGCCGCCCTCG
Source organism: Nocardioides sp. (assembly GCF_030655615.1). GTDB lineage: Bacteria > Actinomycetota > Actinomycetes > Propionibacteriales > Nocardioidaceae > Nocardioides. The sequence continues at coordinate 13,613 of NZ_JAURVJ010000223.1, read as the reverse complement.
AGCGGCGCCGGGCCCGGCGCCGCCGGCTGGCCGCGCTCCGCCGCGGCTGAGACCCGGGCGTCGTCACCGCACGGGAAGTCCACTTCCCGGTGGCGATCCCCACTAGGCTTGTCGTCGAAGCCACCGTTCGACGCTGCCCCAGCCCCCGGTAGCGCGTGCCTGCCTCGCACAGTGCCCTGGTCCGGACCGCCCGTCCACCCGCCGCGGCTGCTCGTCGGGCTGGCACCGGGGCGGTGAGCGCGACGGACGGGGGGCCATGGCAAGTCCGACCGGGCTGGCCGTCGTGGCGCTCGTGCTCCTGCTGGCCGCCGTGTCGCTCTGGGCCCTGCGGGTCACGCGCGCGCTCGAGAGGGCGCGAGGCACGGCGGTCGAGCTCGTCGCCGTGCCCGAGGTCGCGGACCTGACGGTCCTGGACTCGAACGAGGGCGGCGCGCAGTTCCTCACCACGGTCTCCCACGAGCTCCGGACCCCGCTGACCTCGGTCATCGGCTACCTCGAGCTCCTGGAGGAGCGGTTCGTCGCCGCGGCCGCCGACGACACCGACATCCGGCTGCTGTCGGTCATCAGCCGCAACGCCGACGTGCTGCTCGCCCGGATCAACCAGCTGCTCTACCTCTCCCCCGGCGGGCACGTCGCGCTCGACCGGCGCCCGGTCGACGTCTCCGCGCTGACGCGGGAGGCCCTGGACAAGCACCGGATCCTGGCCCAGCGCCACGGGATCGACCTGGTGGCCCGGTTCGACCCCGCGCTGGTGTCGGTCGTCGACGCGACGGCCTACGAGCAGGTCGTCGACAACCTGGTGTCCAACGCCATCAAGTACTGCGGCGACGACGGCGTGGTCACGGTCGCGCTCGAGGGCCGCCAGGAGCCGGTCGACGGCCGAGGTGTCGTCCCGGTCGTGGTCCTGTGCGTGACCGACACCGGGATCGGGATGAGCGAGGCCGAGCTCCAGCGGGCCTTCGACCGGTTCTACCGGTCGTCGTTCGCCACCGACCGGTCGATCCCCGGACTGGGCATCGGCCTGACGATCACCCAGCACCTCGTGCAGCAGCACGGCGGCGCCATCACGCTGCTCAGCGAGCCGGGCGTCGGCACCGAGGTCACGGTCGTGCTGCCCGCCCACGTGGCGGGCCGGTCGGTCGAGGCGGCGCTGCCTCCCGACCGGACCAGGGAGCCCGACCTGCTCGGGTAGAGCCGAGCCGCGGTCCGCGCCACGAGAGGCCGCACGCGAGCGCGTCAGTCGGCTGCGGTGCCGACGACCCAGCCGGTCGTGACGCCGCGCGTCACCAGGTGACGGCCGTCCGGGTCGGGCCCGCTGCGCCAGATGCGCACGGTCCAGCGCGACTGGCTGCGGTTGATGCCGTCCGCGCTGGACCCGGGGCCGTAGACCGAGGCCTTGCGCGTGCAGGAGTCGAACCCGACCCACTGCGGGTGCTGGGCGGGCGAGCCCCAGGCGCCGCCGTTGCGGATCAGGCAGGTGCGGCCGTCGGTGAGGACGAGGTCGAGCGGCGCGGGCTCGACCGGGCCCTCGACCGACGGGTAGGCCCCGTCGTACCGGACCCGCACGAGCTTCCTGACCCGGGCGTCCCGCACGCACAGCACGGTGTGGCGCGCCGACTTCCAGCAGGCCTTGAGGCCGTAGGCCGTGGGGTAGCAGCTGGTGATCCCCGGGTTGACGGCCGACGGCGAGGTGCCGTCACAGGTCACCGACCCGGAGAGCCGCTGCACGGACCATCCCGGCGCGGGCTTGCCCGAGACGGTCACGGGACGCACGTAGACGATCTTGGTCGCAGTGGCTGGGGCTGGGGCAGCGGCGGCCGGGGCGGACTGCCGTGCGACCGCGGCACTCGCAGACGGACCCGGCAGGGTCACGGCCACGAGGGCCGCAGCGACGGCGGCGAGCAGGACGAGGAACGAGATCGGGCGGCGCATGGGGCGACCTTCCTGAGGGGGACAGCATCCGAGAGGTGGTGCTGGAGGTAGGACGTGGCGAGTCCCCGTCGGGTTGTCTGGCGGCGCCGACTTTCTCAGAGCCGCGTGGCGGTGCGCACCAGCCCGGCGACGCCGGCCGAGCGGCTGTGCGGCGGCCAGGCGATCACGGTGGTGACGCGCGGCGCGTCCGAGAGGGGTACGACGGCCAGCCCGTCGCGCAGGTTGGCGCGGGCCGAGTCCGGGAGCACGATCGCGGCGCGACCGAGCCGGACGAGCTGGAGCACCTGGGTCAGGTCGCGCAGCTCGGGGCCCGGACCCTCGGGGTAGGAGCCGTCGACGCGGGGCCACCGCGGCAGCGGCAGACCGGGGATCGACGACGCCTCGGCCACGGTGACCGAGCGGCGCGTGCTCAGCGCGTGCCCGGCCGGGAGGATCAGCAGCTGCTCCTCGACCAGCAGCACCTCGAGGTCGAAGCCGCTGACGTCGTCGAAGGGCTGGTGCAGGATCGCGACGTCGGCCCGCCCGTCGCGCAGCATCGGCGACTGCTGGGCCGGCGGGCACAGCACGAGGTCGACCTCGACCGCGCCGGGCTCGGCGGCGTAGGCGTCGAGGAGCTTGGCGATCACCTCGCTCGACGCACCGGCCTTGGCGGTCAGCACGACCGACGGCCGTCCGCCCGACCCGCCCGCCCCAGCGGTCTCGACCGTCCGGCGGGTACGCCGCTCGGCCGCCTCGACCGCAGCCAGCGCCGCCCGGCCCTCGTGGAGCAGGGTCTCGCCGGCCTCGGTGAGGGTCGCGCCGCGGTGAGTGCGCACCAGCAGGTCGGCGCCGAGACGTCGCTCGAGCTGGGCGATCGCCCGCGACAGCGGCGGCTGGGCGATGCCGAGGCGCTCGGCCGCCCGACCGAAGTGCCCCTCCTCGGCGACGGCGACGAAGTAGCGCAGCTCGCGGGTCTCCACGGCTCCAGGCTACGCCTGACCTGGTGCGATACCCGCCCGGTATGACGGCCCACCTGATCGGTCTTGGGCCGCCGCCCGGCGCTGGCCACGATCGAGGCATGACCACGGACACCACGACAGAGACCACCACCGACACCGCACCCGACAAGAGGATCGCGCTGGTCACCGGCGCCAACAAGGGCATCGGCTACGAGATCGCCGCCGGCCTGAGCCGCCTCGGCTTCCGCGTGGGGGTCGGCGCCCGCGACGCCGGCCGCCGCGACGAGGCCGTGGCCACGCTGCAGGCCGACGGCCACGACGTGTTCGGCGTACCCCTGGACGTCACCGACGACGCCAGCGTCGCCGCGGCCGCCGCCCAGCTCGAGGAGCTCGGGCGGCTCGACGTGCTCGTCAACAACGCCGCCATCACCGGCGGGATGCCCCAGGCCCCGACCGAGGTCAGCTCCGACCAGCTCAAGGCGGTCGTCGACACCAACGTCATCGGCGTCGTCCGCGTCACCAACGCGGTGCTGCCCCTGCTGCGTCGCTCGGCCTCGCCGCGCATCGTCAACGTCTCGAGCACCGTCGGCTCGTTCACCCTGCAGACCGCCGGTCCGGAGGCGGTCGGACCCGTCTCGGCGGCGTACTCGCCGACCAAGGCCTACCTCAACGCGATCACGGTGCAGTACGCGAAGGAGCTCGCCGACACCCACATCCTGGTCAACGCCGGCTGCCCGGGCTACGTCGCGACCGACCTGAACGGCCACAGCGGGTTCCGCACGCCCGAGCAGGGCGCGGCGGTCTTCCTCGAGCTGGCGACGCTGCCCGACGGCGGGCCGACCGGCACGTTCCGCGACGACGAGGGGATCGTCGGGTGGTGAGCCGGAGATAGTTGGCCTCGTCAACCAATGTGACCCACCTCTCGGAATACCTCCGGGTCGCCCACCGCTGGGCCCAGGGCCGGGTTCGTCAGTGTGGACTGCCTTGCGGCCACACGACCACGACCCGACGGGATCCCTCATGGCAGGCACCGAGCAGCGCACCGACTACCGCGTGACCTTCGTGGTCCTGTGTGCCGGCGTGGCGTCGTTCTCGCTCCTGCAGTCGATGGTCAACCCCGTCCTGCCGACCATCGAGGCCGCGCTCGACACCGACCAGGCCACGGTCACGTGGGTGCTGACGGCCTACCTGCTCTCGGCGTCGGTCTTCACCCCGATCATCGGCCGCATCGGCGACAAGGTCGGCAAGGAGCGGATGCTCGTCGTCGCCCTCGGCGCCCTTGCCGTCGGGTCGCTGCTCGCCGCGCTCGCCCCGAGCATCGGCGTGCTCATCGCCGCCCGCGCGATCCAGGGCGTCGGCGGCGGCGTGCTGCCGCTGACCTTCGGGATCATCCGCGACGAGTTCCCGCGCGACAAGGTCGCCGGCGCCGTCGGTACGTCGGCCGCGCTGCTCGCCGTCGGCGGCGGCATCGGCCTCGTCCTGGCCGGGCCGATCGTCGACGTCCTCAGCTATCACTGGCTGTTCTGGATCCCGATGATCATGACCGTGCTCGCGGCGTTCGCGGCCCACTTCTTCGTGCCCGAGTCGCCCGAGCGCACGCCGGGCCGCATCAACGTCACGAGCGCGCTGCTCATGTCGACCTGGCTGGTCACCCTGCTGCTCGCCGTGAGCCAGGGCCACAGCTGGGGCTGGGCGTCACCGGTGTCGATCGCCCTGTTCGTCGCCACCGCGGTCGTGCTGCCGGTCTGGGTGCGGGCCGAGGCGCGCAGCGACAGCCCGCTCATCGACATGCGGATGATGCGGATCCCGACCGTGTGGACGGTCAACCTCGTCGCCCTGCTCTTCGGCATGGGCATGTACTCGATGTTCGCCTTCCTCCCCCAGTTCCTGCAGACCCCCGACGACGTCACGGGCTACGGCTTCGGCGCCTCGGTCACCCAGTCCGGCCTGATGCTGCTGCCGCAGACCGTCGCCACCTTCCTGGCCGGCGTCTACTCCGGCCGGCTCGCCGCCCGCTTCGGCTCCAAGGCCGTGCTCGTCGTCGGTGCCACGCTGACCTCGGTCGCCACCGTCGGGCTCGCCTTCGCCCACGGCCAGCTGTGGCTGGTGCTCCTCGAGACCACCGCGCTCGGCCTGGCCTTCGGCCTCGCCTTCGCAGCCCTGTCCAACCTGATCGTCGACGCCGTCCCGCAGTCGCAGACCGGGGTCGCCAGCGGCATGAACGCCAACATCCGCACCGTCGGCGGCGCCCTCGGCAGCGCGGTGCTGGCCAGCGTCATCACGGCCGGCGCGCGCCCCGACGGGCTGCCCGTCGAGGCCGGCTACACCCACGGGTTCACCGTGCTCATCGTGACCTCAGCGCTCGCCGCACTGGTCGCCGTGTTCGTCCCCGTGGTCAAGGCGCGCACCCACGTCGTGCCGGGTCCGCAGGCGGAGGCCGAGGCGAGCGTCGTCGCCGAGGCCGCCCAGCGTTGACCGCTCGCCCTGGTCCCACCTGCGTCCCGACGTGACGCATCGCTCACAGGTTGTCCCTGTGAGTCCACAGGGACAAGGCCGCTACTCCCCGCACCGTCCAGCACAGAGAGTGATGTCATGAGGAACTTCCGTGTCGCCGTGGTCGGAGCCGGACCCGCCGGGATCTATGCCGCCGACTACCTGACCCAGGAGCGCGACGACATCACCGTCGACCTGCTCGAGCAGCTACCGGCGCCCTACGGCCTGGTGCGCTACGGCGTCGCTCCCGACCACCCGCGGATCAAGGAGATCATCAAGGCGCTGGGCCGGGTGCTGGCCCGTGACCGGATCCGCTTCCTCGGCAACGTCTCCTACGGCACCGACCTCAAGCTGGCCGACCTGCGCCGCCACTACGACGCCGTGGTCTTCTCGACCGGCGCCTCGACCGACCGCGAGCTCGACCTGCCGGGCGTCGACCTGCCGGGCAGCCACGGGGCGGCCGACTTCGTCTCGTGGTACGCCGGGCACCCCGACGCCCCCGAGTCGTGGCCGACGGGCGACGCGACCTCGGTCGCCGTGATCGGCGCCGGCAACGTGGCGCTCGACGTGGCGCGGATGCTGGCCAAGCCGGCCGACGAGCAGCTCGTCACCGAGATCGCCGACAACGTCCACCGCGGCCTCGCGGCCAGCACCGTCACCGACGTCCACCTCTTCGCCCGGCGCGGTCCGGCCCAGGTGAAGTTCACGCCGATGGAGCTGCGCGAGCTGTCGCACTCGCCCGAGGTCGACGTGGTCGTGCACCCCGAGGGCTTCGAGATCGACGAGGCCAGCCAGACCGCGATCAGCAGCAACAAGGGCACGCGGCTCGTCGTCGACACCCTGCTCAAGTACCTCGAGGCCGAGCCCACCGGCGCCTCCCGTCGCATCCACATCCACCTGTGCCAGGCCCCGGTCGAGATCCTCGGCGACGGGCGCGTCGAGGCCATCCGCACCGAGCGGATGGAGCTCCAGGGCGACGCCAGCGTCAGGGGCACCGGTGAGTACGTCGACACCCCGGTCCAGGCCGTCTACCGCGCCGTCGGCTACCGGCCGAGCCCCGTCGCCGACCTGCCCTACGACCAGGCCGCGGGCCTCGTGCCCAACGAGGCCGGCCGCGTGCTCGACCTCGACGGCGAGACCGTCCCCGGCACCTACGTCACCGGCTGGATCCGCCGCGGTCCGGTCGGCCTGATCGGCCACACCAAGTCCGACGCGTCGCAGACGGTCGCCAGCCTGGTCGCCGACCTCGAGGTCCTGCCGGCCCGCGAGGAGCAGGACCCCGACGCGATCCTCGAGCACCTCGCCGAGCGCGGCGTCAGCGTCACCACCCTCGAGGGCTGGGGCCGCATCGACGCCCACGAGATCGGCCTCGGCGAGGCCGCCGGGCGCACCCGCGTCAAGGTCGTCCCGCGCGAGGAGATGCTGCGCATCGCCCGGGGGTGACCCGTGTGAGGATCGACCGGTGCCCTACTTCGACCGGATCGACGAGCGCACCTTCACGCCGACCGAGCACGTCGGCGGCGCCTGGAACCTCGACGAGCAGCACGTCGGTCCCTCCCTCGGCCTGCTCTGCCACCTCGTCGAGCGCGACCACGCCGAGCGCCGCGGCGACCGGGCCGGCCGGCTCGACGTCACGCGCCTGTCCTACGACATCCTCGGCACCCTCACGATGGACCCGTTCACCGTCGACGTGGACGTGCGCCGGGCCGGTCGCACGATCGAGCTCGTCGAGGCGACGGTCACCCAGGCCGGCCGCGCCGCCGTCGTGCTGCGCGCCTGGCTGGTGCAGCCCGGCGACACCACGTCGTACGCCGGCACGGGGCTGGCGCCGATCGCTCCGCCCGGCACGATGGGGGCCTGGGACCCCACCGCCCTGTGGGCAGGCGGGTTCATCGCGTCCGCCGAGGTCCGCCGCCTCCAGGAGTCACCGGGGCGCGGCGCCTACTGGGTGCGCACCGTCGTCCCGCTGCTCGACGAGCCGATCAGCCCCACCGCCGCGGCCGCCGGGCTCGCCGACATCGCCAACGGCATGACCGTCCGCGCCGACCCGGCGGAGGTCGTCTTCCCCAACGTCGACCTCACCGCCCACCTGTTCCGGCCGCCGTCAGCCGGGTGGCTGGGGTTCGACACGACGGTGAGCTTCGGTGCCGGCGGGCACGGGCTGACCAGCAGCACCCTGCACGACGAGTCCGGGCCGTTCGGCACCCTCGCCCAGGTGCTCACGGTGCGGCCCCGGCCCGACGCCCGAGCCGGTCACTCCGCGTAGACCTCGTCGAGCGTCGCTCCGGCGGCCCGCAGGAGGGCCAGCAGCGAGTCGGCGTCGTGCCGGTCCTGGCGCAGCCACTGGTCGTAGGCCGTGAGGGCGATCCCCAGCGCGAGGTGCCCGAGCAGCTGGGGGACGAGGGCGTGGTCGGGCTCGCCGCGACGCTCGGCGACGTAGGCCGCGACGACGCCGCGCCACTCGGCGTAGCGCAGGGCGGAGTGGGCGCGCAGGGCCGGCGTCTCGAGGATGAGGCGCATCCGGGTCGCGTGGTGCGGGCGGGCGTCGGCCGGGAAGTCGTTGAAGGCGATCACCCCGCGCGCGACCGCCTCGTGGAGCGGCAGGTCGGCAGGCTGGGCGTCGAGCATCCCCCGGAAGCCGGCCAGGGTGCGGTCGAACTGGCCCCACGGGATGTCGTTCTTGGAGGCGAAGTAGCGGAACAGCGTGCGCCGCGTGACGCCGACCGCCTCGGCGATGTGGTCGAGGGTCGTGCCGTCGAAGCCACGCTCGGCGAAGAGCACGAACGCCGCCTGCTCGATCGCGGCGTGCGACGTGGCCTCGGGGCGCCCGGCCAGCGTCTTGCGCGTCGTCCTGGCGGTCGTCATGGCCACACCTCACCACTTCCTTACTGGTCCTTCCATTATTGCTCTGAGTGTAGTTATTGTGACCCGCACCACCTATCAAGGAGATGCGACATGACCGATCACCAGGGCAACCCGCAGACCGACGACAAGGTCGACGCCTCGCTCGTCAGCGAGGACCTCATCGAGGAGGTCTCGATCGACGGCATGTGCGGCGTCTACTGATGCTCGACGAGGCCTGGACCCTGTCCCCGGCAGTGGCGCTGCGCCTCGAGCCCTTCGGCGCGCTGGCCTACCACTTCGGCAACCGCAAGCTCACGTTCCTCAAGCGGCCCGAGCTGGTGACGGTGGTCCGGGCCCTCGGCGAGCAGCCCGACGTCCGGTCGGCCCTGGTCGCCGCCGGCATCCCCGACGCGCAGCACCCGGCCTACGCCGACGCGCTCGCAGGCCTGGCCCGTACCGACATGATCCGTCCCCGCACGAGCGAGCAGGAGGCCGTCGCATGACCATCGCCCCCGAACGTCCCCCCGTCACCGCGGCTCCCCGCCCGACGGGCGGCTCCCTGGTCGAGCAGTTCGAGCTCGGCCTCGACGCCCCCATCTGCCTGACGTGGGAGCTCACCTACGCCTGCAACCTCGAGTGCGCCCACTGCCTGTCGTCCTCCGGTCGTCGCGACCCTGACGAGCTGACGACGGAGCAGGCCGAGGCCGTCATCGACGAGCTGCAGCGGATGCAGGTCTTCTACGTCAACATCGGCGGCGGCGAGCCCACCATCCGCCCCGACTTCTGGCACCTGCTCCAGTACGCCGTCGACCACCAGGTCGGCGTGAAGTTCTCCACCAACGGCGTCCGCCTCACCCCCGAGCGGGCGGCGTTCCTCGCCGGCCCCAGCTGCGCGGGCTACGTCGACGTCCAGATCTCCCTCGACGGCGCGACCGCCGAGGTCAACGACTACGTCCGCGGCCCGGGCTCCTACGACATGGCGCTCACCGCCCTGCAGAACCTGCAGGACGCCGGGTTCACCGACGCCAAGATCTCGGTCGTCTGCACGCGCCAGAACATCGGCCAGCTCGACGAGTTCCAGGCCCTGGCCGATCGCTTCGGCGCCACCCTGCGCCTCACCCGCCTGCGGCCCAGCGGCCGCGGCGCCGACGTGTGGGACGAGCTGCACCCGCTGCCCCACCAGCAGCGCGAGCTCTACGACTGGCTGATGGCCAAGGGCGACGGCGTCCTCACCGGCGACTCGTTCTTCCACCTCGCCGCGTTCGGCGAGGCCCTGCCCGGTCTCAACCTGTGCGGCGCGGGCCGCGTGGTCTGCCTGATCGACCCGGTCGGCGACGTCTACGCCTGCCCGTTCGCCATCCACGAGGAGTTCCTCGCCGGCAACCTGCTGGCCGAGGGCGGCTTCAAGAAGGTCTGGCAGGAGTCCGACCTGTTCACCGAGCTGCGCTCCCCGCAGACCGGCGGCGCGTGCGCGAAGTGCACGTTCTACGACACCTGCCGTGGTGGCTGCATGGCCGCGAAGTTCTTCACCGGTCTGCCGCTCGACGGTCCCGACCCCGAGTGCGTGCAGGGCTACGGCGAGCAGGCGCTCGCCGGCGACCGCACGATCCCGTCGTCGAGCCAGGACCACTCCAAGGCCGGCCCGACCCGCAACCAGCCGGTCATGCTCAAGCTGATGACACGGCCCCCGACGTCGGCGTGCGCCGAGAGCCCGCTCGCCGGCTTCGAGCCCGCCCTGTCCAGCGGCGCCCACGACCAGAAGGGGTGCTGCTCGTGACCGGGAGACCCGAGTGGCTCGAGAACCCCTGGAAGCAGAACGCCTGGTTCGAGTCGGTCGCCGTCGCCCAGCAGCGCGCGCGCAAGCGCCTGCCCGCCCCGGTCTACGGCGCCCTGCTCGCCGGGTCCGAGCGCGGCCAGACCATCGACGACAACCAGGGGGCGTTCGCGGAGCTCGGGCTGTCGCCCCACGTCGCCGGCCACCACGCCGAGCGCGCGATGGGTCGCACCCTGATGGGCCAGGACATCTCGCTGCCCGTCGTCATCTCCCCGACCGGCGTCCAGGCGGTGCACCCCGACGGCGAGGTCGCCGTCGCCCGGGCGGCGGCCGCCCGCGGCACCGTCATGGGTCTCTCCAACTTCGCCTCCAAGTCGGTCGAGGACGTCACGGCCACCGGCGCCACGACGTTCTTCCAGATGTACTGGACCGGCGAGCGCGACGTGATGCTCCAGCGCATGCAGCGCGCCCACGACGCGGGTGCGCTCGGCCTGATCGCCACCCTGGACTGGTCGTTCTCGATGGGCCGCGACTGGGGCTCGCCCGAGATCCCGGAGAAGGTCGACCTCAAGACGATGGTCCGGATGGCGCCCAAGGTCGCCACCAAGCCGCGCTGGCTCTACCAGTTCGGCAAGACCGGCCAGATCCCCGACCTGACCGCCCCCAACCTCGCCGCCCCCGGCGAGGCCAAGGGCCCGACGTTCTTCGCCGCCTACTACGAGTGGATGACCACCCCGCCGCCGTCGTGGGACGACGTCGCGTGGATGCGCGACCAGTGGCACCAGATCAGCGGTCGGCCCTTCATGCTCAAGGGCGTGGGCCGGGTCGACGACGCCCGGCGCGCTGTCGACGCCGGCGTCGAGGCACTGTCGGTCTCCAACCACGGCGGCAACAACCTCGACGGCACCCCGGCCGCGATCCGGCTCGTCAAGCCGATCGCCGACGCCGTCGGCGGCCAGGTCGAGGTGGTCATGGACGGTGGGATCCGCCGCGGTTCCGACGTCGTCAAGGCCGTCGCCCTGGGTGCCCGCGCCGTGATGATCGGGCGCGCCTACCTGTGGGGCCTCGCCGCCAACGGCCAGGCGGGCGTGGAGAACGTCCTCGACGTCCTGCGCTCCGGCATCGACTCCGCCCTGCTCGGCCTCGGGGTCTCCTCGATCGAGGAGCTCACCCCCGAGCACCTGCTCGTGCCCGAGGGGTTCCACCGCGCGATCGGCGCCCCGACCAGCGCCCAGGACGGCGTCCTGCGCTGATGCGGCTCGCCGACACCACGACCCTGGACGCGGGCGACCCGGTCAGCGCCCAGCTGGTCCTGGTGCCGGTCGGGTCGCTCGAGCAGCACGGTCCGCACCTCCCGCTCGACACCGACACGGTGATCGCCACCGCCGTGGCCACGGCCGTCGGCGACCAGCTGGGCGCCTGGGTCGCCCCGGCCCTGGCCTACGGGTCGAGCGGCGAGCACCAGTCGTTCGCCGGCACCAGCTCGATCGGCACCGACGCCCTGCGGACGACCGTCGTCGAGCTCGTGCGGTCGCTGCGCACCTGGGCCGACCGGGTCGTGCTCGTCAACGGCCACGGCGGCAACCTCACGGCGCTCAGCGCCGCCGTCGAGCAGCTGACGACTGAGGGGCACGCCGTCGCGTGGGTGCCGTGCGCCACCGAGCTCGTCGACCTCCACGCCGGTCGTACCGAGACGTCGCTGATGCTCCACCTCTCGCCCTGGACCGTGCGCCAGCACCTGGCCGAGCCCGGCGACACCCGCCCGCTCGGCGAGATCCTGCCGCTGATGCGCGAGGGCGGCGTCGCCGCGGTGTCGCCCAACGGCGTCCTCGGCGACCCCACCGGGGCCACCGCCGCCGAGGGGCAGCGCGTGCTGCAGGCGATGGTCGACGACGTCCTGCGCCGGATCGGCGCCCCGGTGCCGTGAGGGTCGCACTCGTCACCGGCGCCGCCCGCGGCATCGGCGCCGCCACCGTGGCCGCGCTCGTCGCCGACGGGTGCCACGTCGTCGCGCTCGACTCGTGCGAGGGCCCACCGCTGGCCACCCGCGCCGACCTCGACTCCGTCGCCGCGACGTACGACGGGCACGACGGGCACGACGGGCACGACCCGCGCGTGGTGCCGGTGGTCGCCGACGTCCGTGACCGCGCGGCCCTCGTCGCCGCCGTCGGCGAGACCCTCGAGCGCTGGGGTCGGCTCGACGCCGTGGTGGCTGCGGCCGCCGTCATCCGCGGCGGCGCCCCGCTCTGGGAGACCCCCGAGGCCGACCTCGACGAGCTGTGGGAGGTCACCGCCAAGGGCGTGTGGAACACCGCGGCCGCCACCCTGCCCGCCATGCTCGCCGGACCCGACCCGTCGGGCTGCCGGTTCGTCGCCGTCGCCTCGGCGGCCGGGCACGCCGGGCTGTTCCACCTCGCCGCCTACAACGCGACCAAGCACGCCGTGGTCGGGATCGTCCGCGGCCTGGCCGCCGACCTCCGCGGCACCGGCGTCACCGCCTGCTCGGTCTCCCCGGGCTCCACCGACACCGCGATGCTCGACGCGACCGCCGACCTCTACGGCGCCCACCGTGACGACCTCGTCGCCCACCAGGCCCTGGGCCGGGTCCTGGCCCCGGCCGAGATCGCCGCCACCGTCGCCTTCGCCTGCTCGCCGGCCGGCGCGGTCCTGCACGGCACCGACGTGCACGCCGACGGCGGCTTCACCGGATGAGTCCCGGATGAGCCCCGGGTGAGGGTCCGCCTCTCCGCGCGCACCCGGATCGCGGACGGCGGCCGGCTGCTCGTCGGCGGCTCGCCACTCACGGTGCAGCGCCTGCGCCGGGCCGTGACCGAGGTCGACGCCGACACCACCCTCGGCCGCCGGTGGCTGGCCACCGGGCTCGGCAGCCCGGTCCTCGACGACGTCGAGCCCGTGCCCGCCGCCGACCTCACGGTCGTCGTCCCGGCCCACGGCCGTCCCGACGCCGTGGCCCGCTGCCTCGCCGGCCTGGACCCGCTCGCGGTGGTCGTGGTCGACGACGCCTCCGACCCGCCCCTGGCCGGCGCCACCGTCACCCTGGGCGTCAACGCCGGGCCTGCCGGCGCCCGCAACGCCGGGCTCGCGCGGGTGCGGACGCCCTACGTCGCGCTCGTCGACTCCGACGTCCAGGTCGCCGCCGCCGACCTGCTCGCGCTGACCCGCCACCTCGCCGACCCGCACGTCGCCCTGGTCGCCCCGCGCGTCCGCGGGCGGTCGACGCACGCCCGCTGGTGGGAGCGCTACGACGCCGCCCACTCCGCCCTCGACCTCGGCCCCCACCCCGCACCGGTGCGACCCGGCTCGGAGGTCTCCTACCTGCCGAGCGCCTGCCTGGTCGCGCGCACCGCGGTGCTGCGCGACGAGGCCGGTGGCTTCGACGAGGAGCTGCGCGTCGGCGAGGACGTCGACCTCGTCTGGCGGCTCGTCGCCGCCGGCCACGGCATCCGCTACGACCCGGACGTGGTGGTCACCCACGACACCCGGCCGACCGTCGGTGCGTGGCTGCGCCAGTCGTTCGGCTACGGCAGCAGCGCGGCCCCGCTCGCCGCACGTCACGGGTCCGCGGTCGCCCCGGCGGTGCTGCGCCCCGGGCTCGGGCTCGCCGCGGCCGC
>NZ_JAURVJ010000219.1 GCF_030655615.1 Nocardioides sp. | reverse complement strand
GATCGGCGGCGTCCGTTACTCCGACATCCCGAACCCGGGCACGCAGATCGGCGTCCTGCTCGACGCGTCGGCGCAGCACGCCGGTCGCACGGGCCGCGAGATCCTGACGTTGAGCGCCATCACGATGGGCCTGCCGTCGTCGCGCGTCGACCAGATGCTCGAGCTCGTCAGCCTGACGCCTGAGGAGGCCAAGCGCCGCGTCAAGAACTACTCGCTCGGCATGCGCCAGCGGCTCGGCATCGCGACCGCGCTGATCGGGGACCCGGAGGTGCTGGTGCTCGACGAGCCCGCCAACGGGCTCGACCCGGCCGGCATCCGCTGGATGCGCGACCTGCTCCGCGGGTACGCCGACGCCGGCGGCACGGTCCTGCTGTCCTCGCACCTGCTGCACGAGATCGAGGTCATCGCCGACGACCTGGTCGTGATCGGCGACGGCCGGATCGTGGCCTCCGGCACCAAGGCCGAGCTGCTGGCCGGCTCGGGGACGCTCGTCCGGGCCCGCGACCTCGACGCCCTCGGCCGCGCCCTCGCCGAGTCGGCGATCGGCGTCAGCCCGCTCGACGGCGGGTTCCGCGCCGACGCTGATCCCGAGCTGGTCGGCAAGGTCGCCCACGCGGCCGGCGTACCCCTGCTCGAGCTGAGGCCGGCCGACGGCGCCGGCCTGGAGGAGATGTTCCTCGAGCTCACCGCCACCACCCAGCGCGAAGGAGTCGCGGCATGACCACGCTCGCCCCCACCCCCTCCCCCACCGGGGCCGCCCCGGCCCCGACGTTCGACCCGATCCCGTTCAGCCGGGTCACCTCGGTCGAGCTGCGCAAGATGTTCGACACCCGCTCCGGCTTCTGGCTGATGGCCAGCATCGGCATCCTGGCCGTCCTGGCCACCTCCGCCGTCCTCCTCTTCGCCCCCGACGACGAGCTGACCTACGAGACGTTCGCGGCGGCCATCGGCTTCCCGATGGCGGTGGTCCTCCCGGTCATCGCGGTGCTGTCGGTGACCAGCGAGTGGAGCCAGCGCACCGGGCTGACGACCTTCACCTTCGTCCCCGGTCGCGGCCGCGTCATCGCGGCCAAGGCGCTCTGCGCCGTCGGGATCGGCGTCGTCTCGATGGTCGCGGCCGCGGCGATCGGCGCCCTGGGCAACGTGGTCGGCGCCGCGATCGCCGGGGTCGACACGGTGTGGAACGTCTCCGCGATCGACCTCGGCCTCATCATCCTGGCCAACGTGCTCGGCCTGCTCGTCGGCTTCATGCTCGGCGTGCTCCTGCGCAGCTCGGCCGCCGCGATCGTGGCCTACTTCGTCTACTCGTTCGTCCTGACCGGCCTCACCGAGCTGCTGGCGGTCAACCAGCAGTGGTTCGCCGACGCCCGCGGGTGGGTCGACTTCAACTTCGCCCAGGGGCCGCTCTTCGACGGCGACGTGTCGCTCGAGCAGTGGGCCCAGCTCGGGGTGTCCGGCTTCTTCTGGCTCGTCCTGCCGCTCGCCGTCGGCCTGCGGATGGTGTTGCGCTCCGAGGTCAAGTAGCCGAAAATCGCGCTGACCCGTCGTAGATCTACGACGGGTCAGCGTGGAGGTGAGGTCAGCGCGCGGCGGAACCCTCGGTGTAGTCCTTGTCGGCCTGCTGCCACGAGAAGTGGGAGCGCAGGGCCTTGCCGGTGGCCTCGATCGAGTGGCCGGCCTCCTCCTCGCGGAGCTTCTTGAACTCGACGGCGCCGTTGTCCTGGTCGGCGATGAAGCGCTTGGCGAAGGTGCCGTCCTGGATCTCCGACAGCACCTCCTGCATGCGGCCCTTGACCGAGGCGTCGATGATGCGCGGCCCGGACACGTAGTCGCCGTACTCGGCGGTGTCGGAGATGCTCCAGCGCTGCTTGGCGATGCCGCCCTCCCACATCAGGTCGACGATGAGCTTGAGCTCGTGGAGGACCTCGAAGTAGGCGATCTCGGGCTGGTAGCCGGCCTCGGTGAGGGTCTCGAACCCGGCCTGCACCAGGTGGGAGACGCCGCCGCAGAGCACGGCCTGCTCGCCGAAGAGGTCGGTCTCGGTCTCCTCGGTGAAGGTGGTCTTGATGACGCCGGCGCGGGTGCCGCCGATGGCCTTGGCGTAGGACTTCGCGAGGTCCCAGGCGGTGCCGCTGGCGTCCTGCTCGACGGCGATGATGTCGGGGATGCCGCGGCCGGCCTCGAACTCGCGGCGCACGGTGTGGCCCGGCGCCTTGGGCGCGACGAGGATGACGTCGACGCCCTCGGGGGCCTTGATGTAGCCGAAGCGGATGTTGAAGCCGTGGCCGAAGACCAGGGTGTCGCCCTCGGCGAGATGGGGCTCGATCGACTCGGCGTAGACGTGGCGCTGCACCTGGTCGGGGGTGAGGATCACGACGACGTCGGCCTCCTCGACGGCCTCGGACACGGTGAGGACCCGCAGGCCCGCCTCCTCGGCCTTGGCCTTGCTCCTGGAACCCTCGGCCAGGCCGACGCGGACGTCGACGCCGGAGTCGCGCAGGTTGAGCGCGTGCGCGTGACCCTGCGAGCCATAGCCGATGACCGCCACGTTCTTGCCCTGGATCAGGGAGAGGTCGGCGTCGTCGTCGTAGAACATCTCAGCCACGGTGGGCTTCTCCTTCGGGTTGGTGGTGCAGGGGTGGGTACGTCGTCCTCAACCGGCGGCGTGTGCCGGCGGGACGGGAACGGCGACCGGGCGCAGGGAGCGCTCGGAGATGGAGCGCGAGCCGCGGCCGATGGCGACCTGGCCCGACTGGACGAGCTCGCGGACGCCGAACGGCTCCATCATGGTGAGGAAGTCGGCGATCTTGCCCGCGTTGCCGGTGATCTGCATCGTGATCGCGTCGGGCGCGATGTCGATGACCTTGGCCCGGAAGAGCTGGACGATCTCGAGCACCGAGCCGCGGGTCTCGACGCTCGCCCCGACCTTGACCATGACGAGCTCGCGGGTCACGGAGGTCGTGGGGTCGAGCTCGACGATCTTGATGACCTCGACCAGCTTGTTGAGCTGCTTGGTGACCTGCTCGAGCGGCGAGGAGTCGACGTTGACGACGATGGTCATCCGCGAGACCTCGGGGTGCTCGGTGGGGCCCACCGCGAGGGAGTCGATGTTGAAGCCGCGACGGCTGAAGAGGCCGGCGATCCGGGCCAGGACGCCGGGCTTGTTCTCGACGAGGACGGAGAGGGTGTGGGTCGTCATCAGAGGTCGTTCTCCTCGAAGTCGGGAGCCAGGTCCCGGGCGTACTTGATCTCGTCGTTGCTGGTGCCGGCGGCGACCATCGGCCACACCATCGCGTCGCGGTGGACGCGGAAGTCGACGACGACCGGCACGTCGTTGATCTCCATCGCCTTGGTGATGGTGGCGTCGACGTCCTCGGCCGACTCGCAGGCCAGGCCGACGCAGCCGTAGGCGTCGGCGAGCTTGACGAAGTCGGGGATGCGCTTGGAGTGCAGGTCGGTGTTGGAGTAGCGCTCGTTGTAGAAGAGCGTCTGCCACTGCCGCACCATGCCGAGCGACTCGTTGTTGATGATCGCGACCTTGATCGGGATGTCGTTGATTGCGCAGGTCGCGAGCTCCTGGTTGGTCATCTGGAAGCAGCCGTCGCCGTCGATCGCCCACACCGTCGTGTCGGGCATGCCGACCTTGGCGCCCATGGCGGCCGGGACGGCGTAGCCCATGGTCCCGAGACCGCCGGAGTTGAGCCAGGTGCGGGGCTTCTCGTACTTCACGTAGTGCGCCGCCCACATCTGGTGCTGGCCGACGCCCGAGGTGTAGATCGAGTCGGGACCGGCGATCGCGCCGAGCCGCTCGATGACGTACTGGGGCGAGAGGCCGGTGGCGGGCTTGTCGTAGCCGAGCGGGTACGTCGCCTTGACGCCGGACAGGAAGGCCACCCAGCCCTCGTAGTCGCCGGTGTGGCCCGCGTCGGCCTCGGTCTTGAGCGCCGCGTAGAGGTCGAGCAGCACCTCGCGGACGTCGCCGACGATCGGGACGTCGGCGTGGCGGTTCTTGCCGATCTCGGCCGGGTCGATGTCGGCGTGGATGACCTTGGCGCCGGGTGCGAACGAGTCCAGGTTGCCGGTGACGCGGTCGTCGAAGCGGGCGCCGAGGCTGAGGATCAGGTCGCTCTTCTGCAGGCCCGCGACCGCCGCGACGGTGCCGTGCATGCCGGGCATCCCGAGGTGCTGCGGGTGGCTGTCGGGGAACGCGCCGAGCGCCATCAGCGTGGTGACGACCGGGATGCCGGTGAGCTCGGCGAGGGCGAGCAGCTCCTTCGACGCGCCGGCGCGGATCGTGCCGCCGCCGACGTAGAGGACGGGCTTGCGGGCCTCGAGCAGCAGCCGGGTCGCCTCGCGGATCTGCTTGGAGTGGGGCCGGGTCACCGGACGGTAGCCGGGCAGGTGGATCTCGCTGGGCCAGTCGAAGGTGGTCATGGCCTGCAGCGCCGACTTGGCGACGTCGACGAGGACCGGACCGGGGCGGCCCGTCGAGGCGATGTGGAACGCCTCGGCGATCGTGCGCGGGATGTCGGCCGGGTCGGTGACCAGGAAGTTGTGCTTGGTGATCGGCATCGTGATGCCGCGGATGTCGGCCTCCTGGAAGGCGTCGGTACCGATCATCGCCGCGCCGACCTGGCCGGTGACGGCCACCATCGGCACCGAGTCCATGTGGGCGTCGGCGATCGGCGTGACCAGGTTGGTCGCCCCCGGACCGGAGGTCGCCATGCAGACGCCCACCCGACCCGTCGCGGCGGCGTACCCCTGGGCCGCGTGGCCGGCGCCCTGCTCGTGGCGCACCAGGATGTGGCGGATCGAGGAGTCCATGAGGGGGTCGTAGGCCGGGAGGATCGCGCCTCCCGGGATGCCGAAGATGGTCTCGGTCCCTGCGGCCTCGAGGGCCTTGATCAGGCTCTGGGCCCCGGTGATCGCCCCGCTGGTCTCGCTCATCCGCTCGTTCTCTCTTCCTTGGTGCTGGTCTCGCTGAGGGTGTCGTGGCAACAAAAAACCCCTCGGCCAGTGCTGGCAACGAGGGGTGACGCGCTGACTGAGGTGGTCAGACGGCGCGTCGCACGGGTACGAGAAGGTCGTGAAGCATGCTGCCACCGTAGCCGCCGACCCCTCGGGGCCGCAGACGAGTCTGCCACGGTCCCACATCGTGGGACATCGATCCCACGATCTGACATGGCTGGGCGCTGAGGCCGTGTCGCTGGACGCTTGTATTCGAACATGCTGTCGACTATTCTAGATGCCATGACCGCCCTCGCCGACGAGACCATCGCGACTCCCGCGATGCTCCTCGCCGAGGTGCGCCGCTCCCGCGTCGCCGTCGACGCGCTCGAGGCCCACGTCATGGGGCTCGCCGTCGAGTGGGCCCACGCCCACCCCGCCCCCGACGGAGCCCGTGCCTGGCGCGTCACCGCGGCGACCGCGGTGCCGCTGGGCGAGCTCGACGGGGCCGCCGACGAGATCGACGTCACCGATCCCGAGTGCGAGGAGGCAGTCGGCTGGATCGGCATCCCACCGGTCGCCTGGGACGCTCCCGCCGCGTTCGCGGCCGCCAACGGCATGTCCACCGCCGCCGGGAAGGCCCTGATCCGCGACGCCCTGATCCTGCACCACCGTCTCCCCCGCGTCTGGGAGCGGGTCACGGCCGGTGCCGCGCCGGCGTGGCGTGCCCGCAAGGTCGCCCAGCTCGTCATCGGCTCGCCCGCCGACGTCGTGACCCACATCGACACCGAGGTCGCCCCCATCGTCGGCACGGTCAGCGCCGCCACCCTCGAGCGCAAGCTCGAGGCGGCGATGCTCCTGCTGCACGCCGAGGCCCGCGAGCTCGACCAGGAGTGCGCCGAGGAGCACCACCACGTCACTCCCGACGACCCCGCCGCGGACGGGTCGGTCACCCTGACGGCTCGGGGTGACTGGAAGGACGTGCACGACCTCCTCCAGACCGTCGCCCGCATCGCCGCCGCACTCAAGGAGACCGAGGGTCCCGACAGCCTGATGGGTCTCGACGCCCGTCGAGCCCGGGCGCTGGGCGTGCTGGCCGACCCCGCGCAGGCCCTGGCCCTCCTCGACGGCACCGACGCACCGGCACCGGGCAAGAAGGCCGTGGTCTACCTCCACCTCACCGACCTCGCCGTCCTCGGCGCGGACCCGGTCGGGTTCGACGAGACCACCCGTCGTCCCGTCCTGGTCCAGCAGGTGCGGGAGTGGCTGGCCCGCACCGACACCCACGTCGTCGTCAAGCCGGTCCTCGACCTCGCCGAGGAGCTCCACACCGAGGCCTACGCGGTCCCCGACCGGCTGCGCGAGCAGACCAAGCTCGTCAACCCGACTTGCGTCTTCCCGTGGTGCACCCGCCCCACCGAGTGCTGCGACTGCGACCACATCGAACCCTGGGACCCCGCTCCCGGCGGCGGACCCACCTGCAGCCACAACATCGCGCCGCTGTGCCGACACCACCATCGACTCAAGACCCACACCGCCTGGACCTATCGCCGGCTCGAGCCACGGGTCTTCCTCTGGACCGATCCCTACGGCACCAGCTACCTCCACGACCGCGGCACCACCAACTGCGTCTGCCAGACCTAGCGGGTCACGCACCATCATGTCCGCCCGCACGTGCGGCTGGTCGGGCTTCAGGCTCGACGTGCCGCCGCATCCAACTCCCGATAGGCGACTCAGCAGATCACGCTCCGACTTGCTCAACCCAGTCCCGCAGGTTGGTTCCGATTCGAGCGACGTCCTCGGCATCGAGCCGGCCAACGTGCATGATCACATTTCGAGACCGTTCGACCCCGTCGAAGATCGCACACGCCCAATCCGCCGATGGCAGCCTGTTGCATCGCGGTCAGCATGCCGTCGGGGTTCTTGGTACTCGTGAGGTACGTCTTCGGTGATGCCATGCCGTTCTCCGTCCGGCCCGTCAAGAGTGCGCACTCTGCGTCCGGCGACCGACAGTCCAATCCGGACGAACGGTGCCGCCGCCGACAATCGTCGCAACGAGAATCCGCCCGACGATGCCGCTGCGAGCCCGCATTCGTGCCGCGTGTCGAGTGGATGAGCCGTGACGAAATGGGCTCGCTCATCGCGGAACCGGATGCGAGTCTCAGCAGGCATGCCGGGTCCAAGGCGGGCTCCCGGCGCTGAGAGATCCGAGCGGACACCTCACGGTGGCGTCAGGCATGGCGCTGCGTCGGGGCCACGTACAGGCCCGGCATGCGCTCTCGACGGGCTCGGCCCGAACGCGCCGGACGGTGATCGACCAGTGGGCGGAGCCGTGGACGACGCGACGACGTCCCACCCTGGTGACCACCCCTCGTGATCGACCGCGACGACGGCACGTGCTCTTCACCGCTGCGTCCGCGATCGCGCTCGTTGCCTGCGGCGTCGACCGGTCGGACCAGGGAGCCACCGACTGCGCGTCTGTCGTGAGCTACATGGAGCCGGTGCTCACGATCACCGCGGTGCACGACTCCGGCGGTCGGCCCGTGCCGCAGGTCGAGGTGGTCCGCTACCGCCGGGACGGCGTCCCGATGCTCCAGCAGCTGCGGTTCGACATCGAGCAGGGGACCAGCTGGTCGCCGGAGCGAGACACCGCGACCTTCGACGCGGGCCTGCACTCCGGTCTGTCGCTGCACGGCGACGGTCGCGTCACGTGCACCGTGCCGTGCGCCTTCGGCTCGAACCCCGGCACCGTCGACCTCGGCGTGGTCGCCCAGGACGGGCAGCGGTCCGCCCGGAGCCTCGAGGTCCACCACCGGGGCCGTAGACCTGGGTGCGGTGGCGCGCTAAACGACGGCACCGATGTCGACCTGGTCCTGGACCGACCCCGGACCTAGACCGAGCGAGACAGCACGCCGATCGGTCAACCGCTACCGGCCCGATGTGGCTATGCCCGCAGATCGTCCAGGCACTTGTGGATCCAGCCCATTACCCCGGCAGGGAAGTTGGGTGAGCATCGGCTCATGGACCCGGAATCCCCCACGACCGTGGCCTCTCGACCCCGCCCACTGCGACGGATGGGCGTGGCAGCGATGTGTGTCGCCCTGCTGGCGTACGGCACGACCACGGCGCAGGCCGACGCAGCACCAGCCACCCTGGTCGCCCCCGCCCGCTCGACCACCCCGGCCGCAGCCACCCCAACCACCGCAACCACCGCGGCGGCGGTGTCGAGAACCGCGCCGGCCTCGCGGGCACGCAGCGCGGTGAAGCGCGTCCCGGTCGGGTTCAGCCCGGGGTTCTCGATCCAGGAGGAGAGCCTCGAGGACCTGCGGCGCGACCTCGACCAGATGCGCGCCATCGGGGTCACCCGCATCCGCCTCGACCTGTCCTGGGCACGCGTCGAGGGCGTCCGCGGCCGCTACGACTGGTCCCAGTCCGACCGCGTCCTCGCCGAGACCCGCAGGCGCGGCATCCGCGTCCTCGCCGTCATCGGCTACCAGCCCGACTGGGCCCAGCGCTACGACTCCGCCGGCCGTCCGCAGCCCGTCGACCGTGCGGGGTTCGCCCGGTTCGCCGGCGCCGCCGCCGCGCGGTACCGCACCCAGGTCGGCGCCTGGGAGATCTGGAACGAGCCGAACCTGCAGCGGTTCTGGATCGCCCCGCCCAACGCCGCGCAGTACGCCGCCCTCGTCAACGCCGTCGCCCCTCGGCTGCGCGCCGGCGACCCCGGGGCCCGCGTCCTGGTCGGCTCGATGTCCCCGGCCAACGACGTGGCCGGGGAGACCGTCTCGCCGATGACGTTCCTCCGCGGCGTCTACGCCCGCGTCCCGCTCAGGAACTTCGACGCCGTCTCGGTGCACCCCTACAGCTTCCCCGCGATGCCCACCGGCTTCGAGGAGTGGAACACCTTCTTCCGGATGCGCCAGCTGCGCCAGATCATGGCGGCCAACGGTGACGCCCGCAGCAAGATCTGGCTCACCGAGTACGGCGCCCCGACCGGGACCAGCGACGAGGCGGTCGGCGAGCAGGACCAGGCCGCCATGCTCGTCTCCGGGATCCGTGAGGCCCGCCGCCGCGGCTACACCGGTCCGATCTACCTGTACTCCCTGCGCGATGCCGGCACCGACGCCGGCGACCGTGAGGACAACTTCGGCGTCCTCACCCACGACCGGCACGCCAAGCCCGCCTACGCCGCCCTGCGCCGGGAGCTCAGTCGCGACCGCGCCAGGTCGTGATGCAGGCCTGGTTGCCCTGGGCGTCGGCGAGCACCCAGAAGGCGGGGGCCCGCTCGTCGCTGACGAGGGTGCCGCCGGCGTCGAGCGCGGCCCGGATGCGCGTCTGCGCGACCTCGGGCGGGACCCGGAGGTCGAGGTGCCAGCGCTGCCGGGGCGCCTCGTGCGGGTCGGTTGCCTGCGCCCAGATGGTCGGCATGGTGCCGTCGGGGTCGGTGAGCTCGCGGTGGTCGTGGGGGCTGGGCTCATGGCCGAGCAGCGCCGCCCAGAACGCCTTGACCTCCGCGAAGTCGGGGGTGTCGATCGCGAGCTCGAGCACGCTGACCTGCTCGGGCCGGGCCACGGCACCGAGGGCGGCGGCCGCCGCGGTGATGTCCCGGGCCAGGCGCACGTCGCGCGGCGTCGCTCCCCCGACGTCGTGGCTCCACAGCCTGACGTCGACGCGTGGGTAGGTGAGGTCGACGTCGGGGTGGTGGTCGGCGGCCTCGGCGGCCACGCCGATCGCCTCGACCAGGCGTACGCCGGTCGCGAAGTCGCCCGTCTCGAACCGGGCGTGCAGCCTCCAGAACAGCAGGCGCCAGTCGGAGAGCCCCTCAGCCTCGACGTCGTGGCCGTCGAGGAGCCGCTGGTCCTCAGGCGTCACCGACCGGGACCTCCTCGGTCGACCCGATGGCGGTGCAGATGCAGGCCTGGTTGCCGTGCGCGTCGGCGAGCACCCAGAAGCTCGGCTTGCGGGCGTCGCTGACGAGCGTGCCACCGGCCGCGATCGCCTCCTGCACCCGGCGCTCCGCAGCCTCGGACGGGACGCTGACGTCGACGTGCCAGCGCTGCTCGGGCGGGTCCTCGACGGTCGAGGTCGCGTCGGGCGCCTCCTGGAACCACACGCCGAGGCCGGTGCCGTCGGGGTCGGTGAGCGCGTCGGCGTCGCCCTCGGGCGCCGGACGTCCGAGCACGGCCGCCCAGAACGGGGCGACGTCGGCGTGGGCCCGGGTGTCGAGGGCCCACTCGACCACGCGCAGCTCGTCGGGACGGGGCGTCGCCGCGAGCCGACCGGCGTGGTCGGTGATCTCGCGCGCGAGCCGGACGTCGCGCTGGGTGACGCCGCCGACGTCGTGGCTGCTGAGCCGCACCGACACGAACGGGTAGCGCAGGTCGACGTCGGGGTGGTGGTCGGCCGCCTCGGCTGATCCCCCGATGTCGTTGACGAGCCGCAGCCCGGTGGCGAAGTCGCCGGTCTCGAACCGCGCGTGCAGCGCCCCCATGATGTAGCGCCAGTCGTCGAGCAGCTCGGCGGCGACGTCTGCGGGCGACATGGTCTTCTTGTCGTCGGTCGTGTCCTGGGCGTCAGTCATGGCAGCACCTTCTGTCCGATCGGTCCGGGGTTGGTGGCGACTTCCCAGCGGAAGCCGTCAGGGTCGGCGAAGTAGCCGGTGTAGCCGCCCCACTCGCGCTCCTGGGGCTCGCCCACCCGCTCGGCGCCGGCGGCCTCGGCCAGGGCGAGCACGGCGTCGACCTCCTCCGGCGTCGCGACGTTGTGGGCCAGCGTGAACGGCGGGACGCCGCCTCCCGACGACACCCCGGCGGCGATCGGGCCGACCTCGGCCTCGAACGCCACGCGGTCCCAGAGCGACAGGACGACGTGCTCGCCGACGTGGATCATGCTCACGTCGCCGGGCTCGTGCAGCGCCTCGGTCCAGCCGAGGCCGTCCAAGTAGAAGCGCCGCGACGCCTCGAGGTCGGCGACGGCGAGCGTGACGAAGCTGATCCGCTGGTCCATCGCCCCGACTCAACCAGACGGCGTGGCTCAGGTCACCACTCGGAGAGGGGAACGCTGGCGACCCTCGGCGTCGAAGTTGGCCGGGTCGAGCCACGCCTCGTGCGCGGCGCGCACCGCCGGCCACTCGGCGTCGGTGACCGAGAACCAGTCGGTGTCGCGGTTACGGCCCTTGGTGATCATGTGGTGGCGGAAGCGGCCCTCGTAGGTGAACCCCAGCCGCGCGGCGGCGCGCCGCGACGGCTCGTTGAGCGCGTCGCACTTCCACTCGAACCGCCGGTAGCCGAGCTCGTCGAACGCCCACCGCATCAGCAGGTGGGTCGCCTCGGTGGTCGCCGGCGTGCGCTGCAGGTGCCGGCCGTAGAGGACCGACGCGACCTCGACCTGGCCCGTGCCGGGCTCGATCCGCATGAACGACGTGATGCCACCGGGCTCTCCCCCGTCGGGCCCGCCGACCGCCACCACCGCCCAGGTCTCCATCACCGGCGCGGCGAGCGTCGCCTCGATCAGCCCCTCCATCGCCGGTACGTCGGCCGGCGGCTCGGTCGGCCGGTAGGTCCACAGCGCGTGGTCATCCGGGCTGCACAGCGCCCGGTGCAGCGCCGGGGCGTGGGCGGCGTCGAGCGGCTCGAGGACGACGTACCGACCCTCGAGGCGCACCGGGGTCGGCCAGGGTCGCGGGGTCCAGCCGACCACGACGTCGCCGACGCGCTGGCCGTGGGCGTTCTCCTCGGGCACCTCCGGACCCTACTGTCAGGCGTGTGCAGAACGCGCGCCGATTCCACCTGGTCGTCGCGGTCGTCACGACCGCAGCGATCCTCTTCCAGCTCGTGCTCGTCGTGCAGGGCGGCGAGGTCCTCGACGAGGTCGAGGAGCCGTCGCTGCCGGTGGCGCTCTACCGGTTCGTCGCCTACTTCACGATCCAGAGCAACGTGCTGGTCGCCGTCGGGGCGTGGGCGGTCGTGCGCGACCCGGCCGCCGACGCGGCGTGGTTCCGCCGCGTGCGGCTCGCTGGCACCGGCGGGATCACGGTGACCGGCGTCGTCCACTTCGTGCTGCTGCGCCCGCTGCTCGACCTCGAGGGGGCTGACTGGGCAGCCGACAAGCTGCTGCACATGGTCGTGCCCGTGCTGGCGGTCGTCGGCTGGGCGGTGTTCGGGCCCCGCGGCCGCATCGACCGGGGCGCCGTGGTCGTGGCGCTCGGGTGGCCGATCGGGTGGCTCGTCGTGACGCTGGTCGTGGGGGCGGCCTCGGGCTGGTACCCCTATCCCTTTCTCGACCCGCGCCCCGACGGCGTCCTGGCGGTCGTCGTCGCGTGCGTCGGCGTGACCGCCCTCTTCCTCGCCGTGGTCGCGGCCCTCGCCGCCGTCGACGAGCGCTTGCCGGACAGGGCAGACTCAGCCGCATGACCGACGGCGTCGATGTCAGCGTCCCTCCCAGCGGCACGGGCTGTGTCGAGTGCGACGCGGCCGGTGGGTGGTGGGTCCACCTCCGTCGCTGCGCCGCGTGCGGCCACGTCGGCTGCTGCGACTCCTCCCCCGCCCAGCACGCCTCGGCGCACTACGCCGCCACCGGCCACCCGGTGATGCAGAGCTTCGAGCCCGGCGAGGAGTGGTTCTGGGACTTCGCCGCCGAGAGCGACGCCGACGTGCCCGTCGGCACCGAGCTTGCGCCGCCGACGTCCCACCCCGAGGAGCAGTCGGTGCCCGGCCCGGCCGACCGCGTGCCGACCGACTGGATGCAGCACGTCCACTGAGGTCAGCGGCCCGTCGTGCGCCGCCACGCGCTGAACGACCGCACCGGTCGCGGCTGCGGTCGCACCAGCCACGGCCAGGGGTGCACCTCGGCGACGTCGAGCCGCGCGGCCCGGCGGGCCCACCCCGGCACCGGGGCGTACGTCGCCGCGAGAGGTCGCCCGGAGAGCTCGGCCACGACGTCGCCGCGGCGCACCTCCACCTCGTGCTCGGCGGCCAGGTCGCCCAGGCACTCGGCCAG
>NZ_JAURVJ010000218.1 GCF_030655615.1 Nocardioides sp. | reverse complement strand
TCCACGGCGCCAACGGCTACCTGATCCACCTGTTCCTCGCGCCCGGCTCCAACGAGCGCACCGACGAGTACGGCGGCTCCCCCGACGCCCGGGCGCGCTTCGGCCTCGAGGTCGTGCGGGCGGTGGTCGACGCGATCGGTGCCGACCGCGTCGGCATCCGGCTCTCCCCGGCCCACAACATCCAGGGCGCGACCGAGGACGACCCGGCCGACGTCGAGGCGACGTACACCGCCCTCGTCGAGGCCATCGCCCCGCTCGGCCTCGCCTACCTGAGCGTGCTGTCGGCCGAGCCCGGCAGCGACCTCGTGCGCCACCTCGGCAAGCTGTTCGGCGGCCCGCTGCTGCTCAACACCGGCTTCTCGTCGGTCACCACCCGCGAGGACGCCCAGAAGCTGCTCGACGAGCACGGGGCGGACGCCGTCGTCGTCGGTCGCGAGTTCCTGGCCAACCCCGACCTGCCGCTGCGGTGGCAGACCGGCGCCGAGCTCAACGAGCCGAACGAGGACACCTTCTACGGCGGCGGCGCCGAGGGCTACACCGACTACCCGTTCCTGGAGCAGCCGGCCTGACCCGCTCGCCTCGCCGGCCGAGCAGCCGTCGCCCTAGCCCTGGTGCGGGTGGCGGTGCTCGGTCGGGGGCACGAACGTCTCCTTGATGGAGCGCGGTGACGTCCAGCGCAACAGGTTGACGGCGGCACCGGCCTTGTCGTTGGTGCCCGACGCGCGGCCACCGCCGAACGGCTGCTGACCGACGACGGCGCCGGTCGGCTTGTCGTTGACGTAGAAGTTGCCGGCCGCGAAGCGGAGCGTCTCGCTGGCCCACGCGACGGCAGCGCGGTCCTGGCTGATCACGGCGCCGGTGAGGGCGTAGGACGACACGCCCTCGAGCTGCTGGACGACCTGCTCCCAGCGGTCGTCGTCATAGACGTGGACGGCGAGGATCGGGCCGAAGTACTCGGTCGTGAAGATCTCGTCGGTCGGGTTGGTCGCGGTGATGATCGTCGGCCGCACGAACCAGCCGACCGAGTCGTCGAGCTGGCCACCGGCGACGATCTCGACGCCCCGGGTGCGCTCGGCGCGCGCGATGGCCGCCCGGTGCTTGGCGAACGCACGGTCGTCGATCACCGCACCCATGAAGTGCGAGAGGTCGGTGACGTCGCCCATCGACAGGTTGTCGGTGTCCGAGATCAGCTGGTCCTTGATCTTGGCCCAGAGGCTCTTGGGCACGTAGGCACGCGAGGCCGCCGAGCACTTCTGGCCCTGGTACTCGAACGCGCCGCGGATCATCGCCACCCGCAGCACGTCGGGGTCGGCCGACGGGTGGGCGACGATGAAGTCCTTGCCCCCGGTCTCGCCGACGATCCGCGGGTAGGAGCGGTAGCCCCCGATGTTGCTGCCGATGGTCGACCACAGGTGCTGGAACGTCGGCGTCGACCCGGTGAAGTGGATGCCGGCGAGGTCGCGGTGGGCGAGCGTCACCTTCGAGACGTCGAGGCCGTCGCCTGGCAGCATGTTGATGACGCCGGGCGGCATGCCCGCCTCCTCGAGCAGCTCCATCGTCAGCGACGCGGCGAGCTGCTGGGTGGGGCTCGGCTTCCAGACGACGGTGTTGCCCATCAGCGCCGGCGCGGTCGGCAGGTTGCCGGCGATGGCGGTGAAGTTGAACGGCGTGATCGCGTAGACGAAGCCCTCGAGCGGCCGGTGGTCGGTGCGGTTCCAGATGCCGGGGCTGTTGGCGATCGGCTGGTCGGTGAGGATCTGCTTGGCGTAGTGGACGTTGAAGCGCCAGAAGTCGATGAGCTCGCAGGCCGCGTCGATCTCGGCCTGGAACGCCGTCTTGGACTGCCCCAGCATCGTGGCGGCGTTGAGTCGCTGGCGCCACGGCCCGGCCAGCAGGTCGGCGGCCTTGAGGATGATCGCGCACCGCTCGTCGAACGGCATCGCGCGCCAGTCGTGGGCGGCGTCGAGGCTCGCCCTGACCGCGGCCTCGGCGTCCTTGGTCGTCGAGTTCTTCAGCGTGCCCAGCACGTGCTGGTGGTCGTGCGGCTGAACGACGTGGATCTCCTCGCCCCCACCGTTGCGCTTGCGCCCGTTGATGTGGGCGCGGAACGTGTGCTGGCGCCGCTCGAGCCTGTCGATCTCCACGACCAGCGCCGCACGCTCGGGGCTGCCGGGCGCGTAGGTCAGGTTGGGCTCGTTGACGGGGACCGGTGGGGTGGTGATCGCGTCCATCTGACCGACCCTACTGAGGTACGACGTCCGCGCCGAGTCGGCGCAGAGTGCGAGTCAGACGGGCGCGAGTCGGCGCCGGCGCTCACTCTCAGCGCCGACTCACGCTGATCCCGTTCGCACTCTGCGCCGACTCGCGCTCGTGTGTGGGTCAGGAGAGGAGGTCGGGGACTTCCTGGGTGGCGTACCAGGCGAGGTCGTCGTCGGGGTCGGCGTCGGCGGGGCGGTCGGCGGTGTCGGCGTGGACGGCGACGACGCGCTTGAGCGGGACCGGGTGCTGGGGGTCGCCCACGTCGGCGACCACGACGACCCGGCGGCCGGGTCCGGCGAGGAGCGCCGTGGAGGCGTCGGCGGCGGTCATCAGGGCGGCGTACTCGGACTCCTCGTCGTCACCCTCGGCGACCACGACGTCGTCACCGGGCTCGAGCGAGCCGGCCGCCCAGGCCGCGCGCAGGCGGTCGAGCGTGGTGGGGAGGTAGATCCGCGTCACTCGTCGCCCTTGGCGCGCTTGGCCGTCCGGCCGACCTTGGACGCCGCCCGCTTGCGGCCACGGGGGGCGCGCTTGGCCGTGGTGGTGGCGAGGAGCTCGTCGAGGGCCTCGGACACGCAGGTGCCGAGCAGGTCGGCGTCGGGGAGGGCGTCGCGGTCGGCGGTCAGGCCGTAGAACACCTTGCCGTCGTAGGACGTGACGCCGATCGCCAGCGGGTGGCCCTCGTGCAGCGGCGGGACCGGGTAGGTGGCGATCATCCGGGCGCCGGCCGCATAGAGGGGCGACTGCGGACCGGGCACGTTGGTGACGCTGATGTGGTAGCCGCGGCGCAGCTCGTCGGAGGCGACCCGCGAGCCGATCGCGTGGAACGTCGTCGGGGCGAACCCGGCGATGCCGGCGAGCCGGTTGGCCGCGACGCTGCGGCCGGTCTCGGCGTGGGCCTGGAACGAGTAGGACACCTGGTGGAGCCGCACGAGCGGGCTGGCCTCGCTGATGGGCAGCTCGACGAAGTGGGCGGCGATCTGGCTGCCGAGCGAGGTGGCCTCGAGCTCGTCGTCGATCACCGACACCGGGACGACGGCGCGCAGCTGGCGCAGCCCGGCGAGCGACTCGGCCCGCGTCATCAGCCACGCGCGCAGCGCGCCGGTGAGGCAGGCCAGGATGACGTCGTTGACGGTGCCGCCGTGGACCTCGCGGATCTTGCGGTAGTCGGCGAGCCGGGTCTCGACCGTCACGACGCGGCGGTGCTGCGAGAGCGGTCCGATCACGGGGCCGGGACGCCGCGGGCGCCGTCCGGTGAGGGCCTGCGCCACCGCACGGGTACGGCGGTTGGCCCGGTCGGCCGTGCGCAGCGCCGAGCCGGCGGCCACGCTCACGGTCTCGACGATGGTGCCCGGCGAGGTCACGGAGTCGCGCACGGCCTCGGCCACGAGCCCGACCGACGAGGGGGCCGCGCGGGGCGCCCAGTCGTCGGGGTCGAGGGCGCGGGGCTCGGGCGAGCGGTCGAGCAGGAGCTGGCCGAGGTCGACGGTGTGGACGCCGTCGACGAGCGCCTGGTGGCTCTTGTAGAGCAGCGCGACCCGGTCGCCCTCGAGGCCCTCGACGACGTAGATCTCCCACAGCGGCCGGTTGCGGTCGAGGCGGCGCGACACGATCCGCGACACCAGCTCGCGGAGCTGGTCGTCGGTGCCCGGCCGGGGCAGGGCGGAGCGGCGTACGTGGTAGTCGAGGTCGAACTGCTCGTCGTCGACCCAGACCGGGTTGGCCAGACCGCCGGGCACGACGGCCAGCCGCTGGCGGTAGCGGGGCACGAACGAGATCCGGTCGGAGACGAGCGCGAGCAGCCGGTCGTGGTCGAAGCCCGACTCGCCCGGCTGGAAGATCTCGACGGTGGCGTTGTGTCGCGGCGCCGTGGTCGTCTCTGCCGTCAGGAAGGCCAGGTCGCGTGCCCGCAACCGCTCGCTCATGCCGTGAACCCCCCGTGCCCGTCGATCGGCGCTGCCCCATGGTGCGTGGCGACGGCATCGGGCAGGTCGCCGTCGGCCGTCTTGGTCCGTCGTGGGATTCTCGCAGAGGACGGTCGTCGTGACGGCATCCGTCCGACCTGTCGTCCACACCTGAAGAGGTCGCCCGAGATGCGCCGAGGCCTGAGCGCCGCCACCGTCCTGCTGTCCGTGCTCGCCCTCACCGCCGGCTGCGGTGACGACGGCGGCGGCAGCTCCGAGACCGAGACCATCCAGGTGACGGTCAAGGACGGCGAGGTGACCCCGGCCGGCGAGCGCATCGACGTCGACGTCAACCAGCCCGTCGACATCGTCGTCACCTCCGACGAGGCCGGAGAGCTCCACGTGCACTCCTCCCCCGAGACGACGAAGGAGTTCGCGGCGGGCGAGAACGACCCGATCGAGCTCCAGTTCGACCGTCCGGGCCTGGTCGACGTCGAGCTGCACGAGCCGTTCGAGGGACCGGTCGTCCAGCTGCAGGTGAAGTGACCGCCCTGACCGCGGCGCTGGCCGCGGATCAGGCCGGGGGCGACCTCTCCGCGCACGGCATCGGTGGCCAGCAGGACCTGCCGATCTCGCTCGGCCTGGCTGTTGCCGGCGCGGTCGCCGCGCTGGTCGTGTCGTTCACCGTCCTCGCGATCGCCTGGCGCAAGCCGCGCTACGACGCCGCGACGAACGGTCGTCCGGCCCCCGAGCTGGTCGCGCGCGTCGTCGACCACCCGGCGTTCGGCATCGCCCTGCGGGTCTTCGGCATGGTGCTGTTCCTCTACACCGCGGTGGTCGCGGTGTTCGGCGTCGACAAGGTCATCAACCCGTTCTTCGGGATCATCTACGTCTGGCTGTGGGTCGGCATCGTGCCGATGTCGTTGCTGTTCGGCCCGTTCTGGAAGGCCATCAGCCCGGTCCGCACGATCAACCTGCTCTTCGCCCGCCTCGCCGGCAGCAACCCCGACGAGGGGCTCTACGCCTACTCCGCGCGGGTCGGCTACTGGCCGGCCGCGTTCGGCCTGCTCGCCTTCGTCTGGCTCGAGCTCGTCTACCCCTACTCCACCGAGCTCAGCCCGGTGCGGCTGTGGTTCGCCGTCTACGTCGCCGCGATGCTCGTCGGGGGCGCACTGTTCGGCAGCACGTTCTACGAGCGGGCCGACCCCTTCGAGGTCTACTCGAGCCTCGTCGGCAAGGCCTCGATCTGGGCCCGCCGCGACGGCCGGCTCCTGGTGCGCAGCCCCCTGGCCAACCTGGCCTCCATCGAGCCCGTCGCCGGCCTGCTCGGCGTCGCGGGCGTGCTCTTCGGCAGCACCGGCTTCGACTCGTTCGGCGAGTCGCCGCCCTACGTGAAATTCCTGCAGGGCACCGACGTCAGCGGCTACCTGCTCAACAACATCACCCTGGTCGTCTTCTGCCTGGGCGCGATGGGGGTCTTCACCCTCGGCTGCGTGCTCACCGGCGTCGGACCCGACCAGCAGCGTCGCGACCTGCCCAACGCGTTCGCCCACTCGATCGTCCCGATCGTCATCGGCTACGTCTTCGCCCACTACCTCAGCTACTTCGTCGAGGTCGGCTCCCGCACGCTCGTGCTCGCCAGCGACCCCTTCAGCAACGGCTCCGACTACCTCGGCACCGGTGACATGCGCGACGTCACCTGGCTCGCCTACCACCCGACGCTGCTCGCGAGCATCAAGGTCGGCGCGGTCGTCCTCGGCCACGTCGTCGCCGCGATCGTCGCCCACGACCGGGCCCTGCGGCTGCTCCCCGCCCGCCACCAGCTCACCGGCCAGCTGCCGCTGCTCGCCGCGATGGTCGGCTTCACCAGCGGCGGACTCTTCCTGCTCTTCAGTTCCTGACCGGCCTCGGACGGCCGCGGCGTGCGCCATGTTGTCGGCTCCGAGCGGGTCGGGGCGCCTGAGGGTGATCGCTAGGCCGGTACGCCGGCCATCACCCCGGCCACCAGGCCCGCCACCGCCCGGGTCAGCGCGGACTCCCCCGACTCGACGAGGGTGCGGCCGGCCACCAGCGCGCGGTCGACCGTCGCCCGGTCGTCGGGCAGGAAGTGCAGCCCGGCCAGCCGCGCGAAGCCCGCGACCATGCTCGCCACCTCCTTCTCCGACCACCCGAGCGTCGGACGCATCCGGTTGACGACGACGTGCACCGGCGTCGGACCGACGATCTCGCGCAGGTCGACCAGACCGCGGGCCAGCCGCGAGAGCCCGACCGGGTCGGCCGCACCCACCACGACGACCTCGTCGGCGACCTCGAGGGCACCGAGGGTCAGCCGGTTGCGTCCACGGCCGCCGAGCTCACCGGCCGGGTCGCCCTCGAGGCTGAAGCCGGTGTCGACGACGACGTCGCCCTGGGCGCGGCCGAGCTCGAGGAGGTGCTCGACGGTGCCGGAGCGCACCTCGGTCCACCGGTCGGCGCGAGGCAGCCCGGTGACGACCGACAGCCGGCTGTCGAGGCCGCGCTGCACGGTGGCGAAGCGCTCCTCGAGCTGACCCGCGGTCGCGAGCCGCGCCGCGGAGAGCAGTCCCGAGACCTCGTCCATCACGCCCAGCTGCTGGCCGATCGTCCCGCCGTAGGGATCGGCGTCGACGAGGATCGTGCGGCCTCGGCGGCCCAGCTCGGCGGCCATGGCCGAGGCGACCGTGCTGCGTCCGGGCGCTCCCGCCGGACCCCACACGGCGACCACACGGCCCTCGTGGCCCCGCGCGTCGGACGGGTCGGCGGGCGACGGGGCGTCGTACGACGGGCGGGGCGGGGCGTCCGGCGGCGGGCCGAGCTCGGCGGCCAG
>NZ_JAURVJ010000211.1 GCF_030655615.1 Nocardioides sp. | reverse complement strand
GGCGTCGCGCACCCGCGCCGCCGCGGCGGTCAGCCGGTCGAGGTCGGCCCCGGTGGCGGCGAGCAGGGCGGTCGCCTCGGCCACGTCGAGCGCGGCACCCCGCTCCGCCCGTGCGAGGGCGCGGCGTACCTGCTGGGGCGTCGGCGCGTCGGTCATCACGAGAACGGTAAGCGTCCGTGGGCCGGGGGTGTTCCCCGGCCCACGGAGTGGCCCGCTCAGACCGGGACCGACTTGTCGAGCGTGACCTCGCTCTGCGAATCGTGGTCGAGGTCGCCCACGGTGAGCGGCAGGTCGTCGGGGTCGAGCTTGCTCGGCCACCAGATCTTGGCTCCGAGGTCGAGGTTGAGGGCCGTGACCAGCACGGACCGCACGATCATGGTGTCGAGCAGGACCCCGAGCGCGACGGCGACCCCGAGCTGGGCGAGGAAGACGAACGGGATCGTCCCGAGCACCAGGAACGTCGCGGCCAGGACCAGCCCCGCCGAGGTGATGACCCCACCCGTGGACGACAGCGCGATGAGGGTGCCACGCCGGGTGCCGTGGCCGGCGGTCTCCTCGCGGACCCGGGTCATCAGGAAGATGTTGTAGTCGACCCCGAGCGCCACCAGGAACACGAAGGCGAACAACGGGAAGCCCGGGTCGACCACCGCGCTCGACGGCCACTGGTCGTAGAGGTGGGGGAGCACGTAGTCGAAGACGAGCGCCGACAGCCCGAGGGCAGCCCCGAACGACAGCACCACCGTGCCCATGAGCAGCAGCGGCGCCAGCAGCGAGCGCAGCAGGCCGATGAGGATGAGGAACACCACGAGCAGCACGATCGGGATGATCACCTTGTTGTCGCGGTTGGCGGCGTCCTTGGTGTCGAGGTAGAACGCCGACCCGCCGCCGACCTCGGCGCCGGCGCCGTCGACCGCGTGGACGGCGTCGCGAGTGTCCACCACCACGTCGTAGGCGGCCTGGGAGGAGATGTCCTGGCCGATCGTCGCCTCGACGTAGGAGCGGCCGTCGCCGATCTCGGTGACGTCGCCCAGCTCGCCGAGGCCGTCGACGTCGCCGAGGGCGCCGAGGACGTCGTCCTCGCGGTCGGTGGCGAAGACGACCTGTGCGGTGTTGGACGTGTCCTGGAGACCATGGTCGACGAGCACGCGCTGGCCGACGATCGAGTCGAACTCCTTGGTGTAGGACTCGTCGGTCGGCAGGCCCCCGGTGTCGATCTTGAACAACCCGAGGCACGCCACGGCCAGCACCACGGCGGTGCCGACCCAGACCACCCGCGGCCGCGGGACGATCCGGCGACCGACGCGGGCCCAGAGCCCGGTCTGCGTCGGCTCGGGCGACCCGTAGGTCGGGCGCACCGGCCAGAACAACCACCGCCCGCAGATGACGAGCAGGGCCGGGAGGAAGGTCACCATCACGAGCACGGTCACCCCGACGGCCACCGCCAGCACCGGGCCGAGCCCGGCCGTGGAGTTGAGGTCGGCGAAGACCAGGCCGAGCAGGCCCACCACGACGGTCGCCGCGCTGGCCAGGATGGCCGGTGCCGCCCGGTGGAGCGCGAAGGCCATGGCCTCGTGGCGGTCCTCGTGGCGACGGAGCTCTTCTCGGTAGCGTGCGACGAGGAGCAACGCGTAGTCGGTGCCGGCCCCGATGACCAGGATGCTCATGATCGCCTGACTCTGGCCGTTGACCGTGAGGTCGGCGTACTTGGCGAGCAGGTAGATGACACCGCCGGCGATGTTGTAGGCGACGGCGGCGCTGAGGATCGGCAGGATCCACAGCACCGGGCTGCGGTAGGTGAAGAGCAGGATCACGATCACCACGAGACCGGTCGCCAGCAGCAGCGCGCCGTCGACGCCCTCGAAGACCTCTGCGGCGTCGGCCGCCTGGCCGCCGAAGCCGGCCAGGTGGACGTCGATGCCGTCGATCTCGCTGAGGTTGCGGATCTCGGTGGCGGCGTCGGGGATCTTGTTCCAGCCGTCCTTGCCGAAGTTGAAGACGAGGTAGAGGTAGGCGACCTCACCGTCGTCGGACACGACCGGCGGCAGCTTGGCGCCCTGGTCGACGGCGGCCTGGCGCGTGGCCGGCGTCAGCACGCCGGCGTCGGTGACCCCGTCGATCCGGCCGATCTCGCCGGCCTGCTCCTCCATCGCAGCGAAGTCGGCATTGGTGAGCCCGCCGTCGCGGTGGTAGACCACGAGGGTCGGGATGTCGTTGGGATCGATGGTGCTGGAGAGCTCCTCGGCGACCATGGTCGACTCCGCCGACTCAGGCAGCCAGGAGCTGGCCTCGTTGTTCTGGACGTCGGCCAGCTTGGCGCTGAGCGAGCTCATGCCGCCGGCGAGGACGAGGACGGCGACGAGCACGACCCACTTGGTGACGCGGCCGGTGAGTCGACCGGCGATCTGACGGTGCATGGGGGTCACCCTTCCAGGTGGTGCCGACACTCGGCATCAGGGATTTCCCCGATAGACCGGTGTCGCGACGAAAACTCATCTCTGGAGTGATGACGTACCGACTGCCAGAGTCGTGACATGTATCCCGGCACCTGGGCCCAGACCCACCCCGACAAGCCCGCGCTGGTGATGGCGGGCTCCGGTCGCAGCCTCACGTACGCCGAGCTCGACGACCGCAGCCTGCGCCTGGCCAACCGGCTGCGGGCCGCCGGGCTGCGGCCGGGCGACGTGGTGTCGCTGCTCAGCGACAACACCCCCGAGACCTACGAGGTCTACTGGGCCGCGCTGCGCTCCGGGCTCTACATCACGGCCGTCAACCACAACCTGAGCGCCGACGAGGTGTCGTACATCGTGCGTGACTGCGGGGCCGGGGCGCTCGTCGTGTCGGCAACCTCCCCACGGCTGGTCGCGCTGGTCGAGGCGCTCGACGTCGAGGTCGCCGAGCGCCTGGCCTACGGCGGCCGCGTCGACGGCTACGGCGACTACGAGTCAGCGCTGGCCGACGCCGGCGCCGATCCCCTGCCCGAGCAGCCGCACGGCGACGACCTGCTCTACTCCTCCGGCACCACCGGGCGGCCCAAGGGCATCAAGCTGCCGCTGCCCGACTACGCCGTCGACGAGCCGGGCTACAAGTACGTCGCCATCTTCGGTGGCCTCTACGCCTTCGACGAGTCGACCGTCTACCTCTCGCCGGCGCCGGTCTACCACGCGGCGCCGCTGCGCTTCGGCGGCGTCGTCCACGCGCTCGGCGGGACGCTGGTGATGATGGAGAAGTTCGACCCCGAGAAGTTCCTCGCCGCCGTGCAGGAGCACCGCGTCACCCACACCCAGATGGTGCCGACGATGTTCGTGCGGCTGCTCAAGCTCGACGACCCGGTGCGGACGTCCTACGACGTCTCCTCGCTCCGGTGCGTCGTGCACGCGGCGGCGCCGTGCCCGGTCGAGGTCAAGCACCGGATGATCGAGTGGCTGGGCCCGATCGTCAACGAGTACTACGCCTCCACCGAGGCCAACGGCGGCACGATGATCAACAGCGAGCAGTGGCTCGCCCACCCCGGCTCGGTCGGCGTGCCGCTGATCGGGGTGCCGCACGTCTGCGGCGAGGACGGCGCCGAGCTGCCCGCCGGCTCGGTCGGGACGCTCTACTTCGAGCGCGAGGAGTTCGAGGGCGCGTCGTTCGCGTACCACAACGACCCCGAGAAGACGGCGTCCACCCAGCACCCCGACCACCCGAACTGGACCACCGTCGGCGACCTCGGCTACCTCGACGACGACGGGTGGCTCTTCCTCACCGACCGCCAGGCCTTCATGATCATCAGCGGCGGGGTCAACATCTATCCCCAGGAGGTCGAGGACCTCTTCTCGCTGCACCCCGCCGTGCTCGACATCGCCGTGATCGGCGTGCCCGACGACGAGATGGGGGAGCGCGTCGTCGCGTTCGTGCAGCCCACGCCCGGCGTCGAGGGCGACGAGTCGCTCGCCGCCGAGCTGACGGCCTACGCGCGCGACCGGATCGCCCACTTCAAGGTGCCGCGCGAGATCCTCTTCCGCCACGAGCTGCCCCGCACGCCCACCGGCAAGATGGTCAAGGGCAGGCTGCGCGACGAGTACGCCGGCGTGTGAGATCGGTGCTCGACACGTGGTGGGGATTCACCGCTGCACCGGTGTTTCTCCTCCTTCTACGACGAAACTTCGTCGCAGAAGGAGGAGAACCTCCGCGTAGGCGGTGAATCTCCACCACGTTCGTCGGGCCTCCCCGCTCAGCCGTAGAGCCGGTCCAGCACGTCGGAGTACTTGGTGTTGACGACGCGGCGCTTGAGCTTGAGCGTCGGGGTCAGCTCCTCGGACTCGGCGGTCCACTCGGTCGGCAGCAGCTCGAACGCCTTGACCTGCTCGGGCCGCGAGAGGCGCTCGTTGGCGGCGTCGACGGCCGCCTGGGCCATGGCGCGGATCTGCGGGTGCTGGGCGAGCTCGGCCAGGTCCTGGAACTCCAGGCCCATCGACTGTGCGATCACCGGCGCGACCTCGCCGTCGAGGGTGAGGATCGCGACGATGTAGGCGCGCCCGTCGCCGACGGCCATGGCGTGGCCGATGATCGGGGACTCCTTGAGGTAGTTCTCGATGTTGGACGGCGCGATGTTCTTGCCCGCGGAGGTGATGATCAGCTCCTTCTTGCGGTCGACGATGGCGAAGAAGCCGTCGTCGTCGAGGGTGCCGATGTCGCCGGTGTGGAGCCAGCCGTCGTCGTCGATGAGCGCGGCGGTCGCCTCGGGCTGGCGGTGGTAGCCGGGAGTGACGACCGGGCCGCGGACGAGCACCTCGCCGTCCTCGCCGAGCTTGACCTCCATGCCGGGGGTCGGGCGGCCGACCATGCCGAGCTTGAACGCCTCCGGGCCGTTGGCCGTGATGGCGCCGCACGTCTCGGTCATCCCGTAGACGTCGAAGACCTTGAGACCGAGGCCGGCCATGAACCTCGCGACCTCGATCGGCATGGGCGCGGCCGCCGATCCCGCCCAGGTGACCTGGTCGAGGCCGAGGAGCAGCTTGAGGAAGCCGAGGATCGCGCCCTCGGCGTCGGCGTACGCCTGCTCGATCTCGGGCGTCATCACCCCGCCGGTCTCCTGCGCGGAGACCCAGGCGAGGCCGGCGGCCATCGCGTCCTCGACCATCTGGCGGCTGGCCGGGTCGGGGTCGGCGGCGAGCTTGGCGGAGATGCCGGTCTTGATCTTCTCCCAGACGCGGGGCACGCCGAAGAACGCCGTCGGGTGCACCTCGCCGAGGGTCGCGAGCAGCTGCGACGGGTCACCGATCGCGTGCATGTGGCTGCCCTGGATCTGCGGGCCGTAGAGGCCGAGCACCCGCTCGGCGATGTGGGCGAGCGGCAGGTAGCTCACGCCGACCTGCGGGTCGAAGAGGCCGGCCGCCTCGAGCGTCGACTGGGCCTCGTAGAGGACGTTGAGGTGGGTCAGCACCACGCCCTTGGGGTTGCCCGTCGTACCGGACGTGTAGAGGATCGTCGCCGGCGAGTCGGGGGTCAGCTCGCCCGCGCGCGAGGCCACCTCGGCCTCGTGCTCGGCGCGGTAGGCCGCCCCCGCGGCCACGAAGTCGGCCCAGGTCGTGAAGCGCTCGTCACCGGCCGGAGCCTCGGCGTCGAGCAGCACGATGGTGGTGAGGCTGGGCGTCTCGCCCAGGGCCCGCTCCCACCGCGCCAGGTGGTCGGCGTTCTCGAGGACCGCCACCGCGGGCTGGGACTCGCCGGCCACGTAGGCCACCTGCTCGGGCGACAGGGTGTTGTAGATCGACATCGGCGTGGCCGCCGCGTGCACCGCCCCGATGTCGGCGACGAAGTGCTCGATCCGGTTGGTCGCCATGATCGCGACGGTGTCGCCGGTCCGGACGCCGTGCGCGAGGAGGGCGCCGGTGACGTCGAGCGCCAGCTCACGGGTCTGGGTCCAGGTGAGCGTGCGCCAGGTCTCGCCCTCGGGCACGTGGTGCTTGTCGGAGTACGCCGGGTGGTCGCCCGAGGACGCGACCACGTCGGCCAGCGCGGCGGGCAGCGTGCGGCCCTCGACGAGACCCTGGATGCGGGCGCGTTCGGTCAGGACGTCGGTCATGGTGATCCTCTTCGATCGGCTGGTGTGGCGTGGGTCACGTGCTGGGAGAACGATGGCGGATCCAGCAAGGTTCCGACCAGCGTTCGCGGAAGATCAGTAGCTCTTGGGGAGGCCGAGCATCGAGGTGCCGATGTGGGCCAGGACCAGCTGCTCGGAGACCGGGATGTTCTTGCCGATCCGCGCGTCGCGGAAGATCCGCTCGATCGGGTACTCCTTGGAGTAGGCCATGCCGCCCAGGGTCTGGAACGCCTGGTCGGCCGCCTCCCACGCCACCTGGGCGCCGGTCAGCTTGGCGACGTTGGCCTCGTTGCCGCAGGGGCGGCCCTGGTCGAAGAGCCAGGCGGCCCTGTAGGTCATCAGCCGACCGAGCTCGGTCTTGGCCTTGATCTGGGCCAGGGGGAACTGGATCGCCTGGTTGGCGCCGATCGGGCGGCCGAACACCTCGCGCTCGCGGGCGTAGCGGCTGGCGATGTCGAGCGCCGCCTCGGCGGTGCCGATGCCGCCGGCGGCGGCGAGGATGCGCTCGGGGTTGAGGACGTCCCAGAGCACGCCGAACCCGGCGTCGACCTCGCCGATGACGTTGGCCGCGGGGACGCGGACGTCGTCGAGGAACACCTGGCTGGACTGCAGGATGTTGCTGCCCATCTTGGGGATCGGCGTGTAGGACAGCGTGCCGTCGGCCAGCGCCTCCTTGACGTCGACGAGGAACAGCGTGAAGCCCGCCGTGCGGGAGAGGCCGCGCCCGGCGGTCTCGCCGGCCGGGATGGTGCGGGTGACCGCGATCATCCAGTCGGCGTTCTCGACGTTGGAGATCCAGATCTTCTGGCCCTTGATGACGAACTCGTCGCCGTCGCGGCGCGCCTGGGTGCGGATCTCGATCGCGTTGCTGCCGGCGTCGGGCTCGGTGAGCGCCAGGCAGAACTGGACCGTCCCCTCGGCCAGCCCGGGCAGGATGCGCTGCTTCTGCTCCTCGGTGCCGTGCCGGGTCAGGGTCATCGCCCCGAAGCCCGGTGTCGTCACGTAGAAGAACGTCCCGGCGACCCCGCCGGACGCGCACAGCGTCTCGTTGGCGACGGCCAGCTCGAGCAGGCCCTGTCCGCCGCCGCCGTACTCCTCGGGGACGCAGAGGCCGAACCAGCCGCCCGCCCCGAGGTCGTCGAAGACCTCGCGCGGGAAGCGGTGCTCCTCCTCGCAGCGGGACCAGTAGGCGTGGTCGTACTTGGCGGCGACCGCCGCCACGCCCTCACGGACGGCGATCGCGGTCTCGGGCAGGTCGAGGTCCATGGCGTGTCGTCGGGGGATTGCCGGTCAGATGCCGAGCATCCGACCGATGATCTCCTTCTGAATCTCGGTCGTACCGCCGTAGATCGTCTGGATCCGGGAGTCTGTGTAGGCCTTGGAGATCGGGTACTCCGACATGTAGCCGTAGCCGCCGAAGAGCTGGACGCCCTGGTCGGCGAACTTCTTCTGCAGCTCGGTGGTCCACCACTTCGCCATCGACGCGAGCGAGGTGTCGACCTCGCCGGCGTTGAGCTTCATGATGCAGTCGTTGACGAAGAGCCGGGCGATGTAGGCCTCGGTCGCCATCTCGGCGAGCATGAAGCGGTTGTGCTGGAACTTGCCGATCGGCTTGCCGAAGGCCTCGCGCTCCTTGGCGTAGTCGAGGCACATCTTCATGATGTGCTCCATCGCGGCGACCGCGATCGCGGCGATCGAGACGCGCTCCTGGGGCAGATTGACCATGAGGTTGATGAAGCCCTCGCCCTCCTTGCCGAGGAGGTTCTCCTTGGGCACCATCACGTTGTCGAAGAACAGCTCGGCGGTGTCCTGGGCGTGCATGCCCATCTTGTCGAGGTTGCGGCCGCGCTCGAAGCCCTCCATGCCGCGCTCGACGACGACCAGGCTGATGCCCTGGTGGCCGGCGTCGGGGTCGGTACGACAGACCACGATGACGATGTCGCTCATGATGCCGTTGGAGATGAAGGTCTTGGAGCCGTTGAGGACGTAGTGGTCGCCCTTGTCGACGGCGCTCGTCCGGATGCCCTGCAGGTCGGACCCGGCGCCCGGCTCGGTCATCGCGATCGAGCTGATGAGCTCGCCGCTGACCAGGCCCGGCAGCCAACGCTGCTTCTGCTCGTCGGTGCCCAGGGTGCTGATGTAGGGGACGATGATGTCGGTGTGGACCGGGAAGCCGAGGCCGCTGGCACCGACCCGGCTGGTCTCCTCGGCGACGATCGCGTTGTAGCGGAAGTCCTTGATGCCAGCGCCGCCGTACTGCTCGTCGACGTCGAAGCAGAGCAGGCCCATCTCGCCGGCCTTGAGCCAGACCTCGCGGCTGACCTGCCCGTCCTTCTCCCACTGGTCGTGGTGGGGGACGACCTCCTTGTCCATGAACGCGCGCACGGTGGACCGGAAGTCCTCGTGCTCCTGCTCGTAGATCGACGGGGTCTCGGGCATGCTGTCCTCCATGAGTGTCTTCGCCAGTGCTGATGTGACAGTACTACTGTCATCGTCATGGGTGTAGCCCCCGACGAGGTCGATCCCGACCTGCTGACCATCGACGAGCTCGCGGCGGCCGTCGGTACGACGGTGCGCACGACGCGCTACTACGCGAGCCTCGGGCTCGTCCCGCCCCCGGTGAAGCTCGGCCGGATCGCCTACTACGGCCCCGTCCACCGGGCGCGCCTCGAGCTGGTGCGCGCCCTGCAGGACCACGGCTTCACGCTGCAGGCCGCCGAGCGCGTCCTGGCCGCGATCCCGCCCGACGCGACGGTCGAGCAGCTCGCGCTGCAGCGGGCGATGCTGACCTCGTGGACCTCCGAACCCCCCGAGGTCCTCACGCGGCGGGCGCTCGAGAAGAAGGCCGGGCGCGTGCTGTCCGACGACGACCTCGAGACCCTCGCCAGCACCGGTGCCGTCGAGCCCGTCGACGGCGGGTGGCGGGTCATGTCGTCGCTCCCGGTCGGCCTGGGACTCCTCGGCGTCGACGTGCCGCGGGAGAGCCTGGGGCTGGCCGAGGCCGCGATCCGCCGCCACATGGAGGCGCTCGCCGACGAGCTCACCACGATCCTGCACGAGCAGGTGCTCGAGCCCTACCGCCGGCAGAGCTCCTCGCCCGAGGACGCCCGCCGGCTCGAGGAGACCGTCTCTGCCCTGCGCCGGCTGACCCTGGAGGCCGTCGTCCACGGGTTCCAGCGGGCGGCGAACGCCGTCATCACGCGGTCACTCACGTCACAGAAGTGAGCAGGCGTCACACGGTGGAGATCCTCCGCCTCAGCGGTGAATCTCCTCCTTCTGCGACGAAACTTCGCCACAGAAGGAGGAGAAACCCCGGGTCAGCGGTGAATCTCCACCACGGTCAGCCCACGATCTCCTTGAGCTCAGCCAGGGTGGCAGCCGGGTCGGCGGAGGCGGGCATCACGTTGAGGTGGGTGATGCCGGCCTCGCGGAAGGCCTCGACCCGCTCGGCGACGTAGGACGCCGGACCGACCAGGTTGGCGGCCTCGAGCCACTCGAGCGGGACCAGCGCCTCGGCTTCCTTCTTCTTGCCGCTGAGGTAGAGGTCCTGGATCTCGGTGGCCTCCTTCTCGTAGCCGTACTGGCACGCGAGGTCGTTGTAGAAGTTCTTGCCCTTGGCGCCCATGCCGCCGACGTAGAGCGCGAAGAGCGGGCGGGCGAAGTCGAGCATCGCCTTGGTCTCCTCGCCCTCGCCGATCGCGAGCATGCCGCCACCGGTCATCTGCAGCGGGCCGAGGTCGGCGGAGCGCTTGGCCTTGCCGGCGGCCAGCGGGCCGCCCCAGGTCTCGGCGACCTTCTCGGGATAGACCAGGTGGGGCATCCAGCCGTCGGCGATCTCGGCGGTCATCTCGACGTTCTTGTCGCCGAGCGCGGCCACCCAGATCGGTACGTCGGCCCGCTCCGGCTTGGTGAGGAGCTTGAGCGGCTTGCCGAGCCCGAGGCCCTGGTCGGCCGGCAGCGGCAGGGTGATGTCGCGGCCCTGGTGCTCGAGCTTCTCGCGGCGCAGGCCCTGGCGCACGACCTCGATGACCTCGCGGGTGCGGCCCAGCGGGCGGGTGTAGGGGAGGCCGTGGAAGCCCTCGATGACCTGGGGGCCGGAGGCGCCGAGGCCGAGCACGGCGCGGCCGGCGGAGACGTTGTCGAGGCCCGCTGCGGTCTGCAGCAGGGCGCCGGGGGTGCGCGAGAAGACGTTGAGGATGCCGGCGCCGATCTCGACGGTGTCGGTCTTGGCGGCCAGGTAGCCCATCAGCGTGGGGGAGTCGAAGCCGTAGGCCTCGGCCACCCACACCAGGTCGAGGCCGGCTCGCTCGAGGTCGACGACCTGGTCGGCGGCGGCACGGGGGTTGCCGTCATACATCAGCATCGTGGACAGCTTCATGGGTGCTCCTGCGGTGACGTGGGTCGACTCTGACAGTGGTGCTGTCACGATAGCCCAGCCGACGGCCCTCGTCCGAGCGGGTGGACGGACCCCTGGCATCATCGGCGCGTGACCAGCTATCGCATCGCCGTCATCGGAGGAACCGGACCGCAGGGCAAGGGGCTGGGCTACCGCTTCGCCCGCAACGGGCACACCGTGGTCCTCGGGTCCCGCGCCGCGGAGAAGGCGGTCCCCGTCGCCGAGGAGGTCTCCGCGCGGCTCACCGACGTCGACGGCGCCGGCTCGGTCAC
The DNA here is from genome assembly GCF_030655615.1 of Nocardioides sp. Classification (GTDB taxonomy): domain Bacteria; phylum Actinomycetota; class Actinomycetes; order Propionibacteriales; family Nocardioidaceae; genus Nocardioides. The sequence continues at coordinate 1,621 of NZ_JAURVJ010000211.1, read as the reverse complement.
CGGAGCGGCCAACGCCGACGCCTGCGAGGGCGCCGACGTCGTCGTGCTGGCCGTCCCCTCCGACGGGCACGACGAGCTCGTCGAGGACCTGGCCCCCGCGCTCGAGGGCAAGGTGGTCGTCTCGTGCGTCAACCCGCTCGCCTTTGACAAGCGCGGCCCCAGCGGCATCGTCGTCGACGCGGGTGAGGGATCGGCGGCCGAGTCGGCCCAGCGGATCGCGACCGGCGCCACCCTCGTGGGCGCCTTCCACCACGTCTCCGCCGTCACCCTGTGGGGCGACCGTGACCTGATCGAGGACGAGGACGTCCTGGTCTGCGGCGACGACGCCGACGCCAAGGCCGTCGTCATCGAGCTCGCGCGCTCGCTGTCGGGCCGCGACGGCGTCGACGCCGGCAAGCTCCGGCTCGCCCGCCAGCTCGAGCCGCTCACCGCCGTGCTGATCTCGATCAACAAGCGCTACAAGATCCACTCCGGCGTACGGATCACCGGCTTCGACGCACACTGACCGCTCGGTCGGTCAGCGGGCGCCGGAGGTCTCGGTCTCCGAGCTCGTGCCGGTCGTGGTCCCGCTGGTCGGGTCGCTGGTCGGACCGCTCGTCGGGTCGGCCGGGTCCGAGGTCTCGGGCTCGACCGGCTCCTCCGTCGAGCGCTCGCGGCTGCGGCGCCTGCTGCTCTGCTCGTCGTCGGGCGTGGGGTCCTCGAGCAGCCCGAGCGCGACGCCGAGCGGGAACCACAGCTCGCCGGCGCGGGTCGCGGTGATGTGGGCACGGTCGCGGTAGGCGATGGTCGAACCGATGACGACCGGGCACTGGTCGTCGGCACACAGCCACGCGGTCGGGTCGACGTGGTCGATCCGGGCGCGCTCGGCCGCGTCGACGGAGACCTGGCGCATCTCCTCGTTGTAGTCGGTGGGGCCGAAGATGCAGTCGCCCATCTTGTCGTTGGCGGCGAGGCAGGCGCCGGGCTCCTCGGGCAGGCGGGGCACGTCCTCGAGCAGCAGGAGCTTGCCGACCAGCGGCTCGTAGGTGGCGAACATGTCGTCGAAGCCGACGGCGAGCTCGTCGTGCACGCCCTCGCGCGAGACGACCTTCTCGCCGGCGTCGTTGTAGACCCCGGCCGGCGGCGGTGACGTGGCGACGACCATGACGTCGGGCTTGAGCTCGGTGACCCGGTCGACGACCCAGTCGTGGAACTCCTCGCACTCGGGCCACGGGTCACCCGTGCCGAGGCGGCCGGGGTCGACGAACGACGCCGTGCACTGCTGCTTGACGAGGTAGTAGGTGGCGTAGCCGGCCTCGGTCGCGATCCTCTCGAACGCCGGGATCCAGGCCCGGGCGTGGGAGTCGCCGGTGACGACGATGACCTTGTCGGAGCCGACGGCGCCGCGCTCGCACAGCGGCCGCTCGGGCAGCTGGTAGTTGCACCCGCCGACGTCGGCGATGTCGTCGGACAGGTCGAGGACGTCGGGGGTCAGGTTGCTCGGGATGCGGGCGCCCTCGCGGCCGGCCTGCACCGAGGCCTCGACCAGGCCGATGACGGCGTCCTCGTCGTCGATGCCGTAGTCGTCGGCGGTGATGGCCTGGTCGTCGCCGCGCTCGCTGCCGAGGTACTCGGCGAGGTT
>NZ_JAURVJ010000207.1 GCF_030655615.1 Nocardioides sp. | reverse complement strand
ACGGGACGTGTGTGTTCCCGGGCTGCCACCGCCGTCACGTCGACCTCGACCACATCGTCCCGTTCGACGCAGGCGGCCCCACGAGCGTCGAGAACCTCACGATGCTGTGCCGCCGGCACCACCGCGCCAAGACCCACGGCCAGTGGTCCTACCGAGTCCTCGAGCCCGGGTTGTACGAGTGGACCAGCCCCACCGGGCTCGTTTATCTCGTCGACCGCAGGCGTCGACGACCCTGAACGCCCCGACGACCCCGCTCCCACCAGGCAGCGGGGCCATCGGCACGCCCAGACCGCGACCTACACGGTGATCGAGCCGACGGGCCGGCTACGGCCCGGCGTGTCGAGATCCCCGCCACCGACCCACCCGACCCGACCCGTCGCAGCGACAACCCGGTTGCTGCCCGCACGAGGCGCTGCGAGGTTGGAGGGATGGACCAGGACGCGCTGACGCCCCCGCCCGGCATGTGGGCCCACCCCGACGCGGACCCCCGCAACGCCGGCGAGCAGGTGCTGCGCGGGGAGCGGCCGGTGGTGCTCGACTACCTGCGTGCCTACCGGCTGACCTTCGAGATGAAGCTCGAGGGCCTCGACGCCGAGCAGCTGGCGCGGCGGTCGGTGCCGCCGTCGACGATGTCGCTGCTCGGGCTGCTCCGACACCTGGCCAAGGTCGAGCACTCGTGGGCCCGCCGGGTGGTCGAGGGCCAGGCCGACCTCCCCCGCCTCTACCGCACCGAGGCCGAGCCCGACCTCGACTTCGACGGCGCGGTGGGCGACCCGGCCGTGGTGGAGGAGGCCTGGACGTCGTGGCGACGCGAGGTCGCCCACGCGCAGTCGGTCTACGCCGACCTCGACTTCGACACCCTGTGCCCCCACCCCGACGGCGAGATCGAGGCGAGGGACGTCGTCGTCCACCTGGTCGAGGAGTACGCGCGGCACTGCGGCCACGCCGACCTGCTGCGAGAGTGCATCGACGGCCGCACCGGCCAGTAGTCGGGCCAGTAGAGGGGTCAGCGAGCCGTCACGCGGACCGTGATCTTCTTCCGGTAGTCCTTCGACCGGGCGATCAGCGTGATCGACCCGTTGCCGCGACCGGTGACCTTGACGAAGATCGCACCGCGCCGGACCTGACCGGGCTTGATCTTGCCGACGCGCGGGTTGTAGCGCACCGCCACGCCGCGCGACCGGACCGTGAGGCGCACCTTGGTGGCGGTGGCGACGGTGTAGCGGCTGTTGACGATGCGCACCGGGACCCGCGTGAAGGACCGGTTGTTGATGCGCTTGCCGGTGATCTTGAAGCCGAGGATCGGCTTCTGGCGGCGCTCGATCAGCACGGAGTCGGTGACCGCGTCGTAGACGGTGGCGCCGTCGGGGCTCAGCATGATCGCGAATCCGCAGTTGTACTTGCCGCGCTTGGCGCCGGCCAGCTTGGCGGCGTACCGGATCCGCGTGCCCGAGTAGTTGTCGGGGTCGGTGCCGTAGGAGTGGCGGTCGGCGTCGGTCGAGCCGGGGCCGGTCACGCAGGTCGGGGTGCCGCTGACGTTGCGGATCACGCCGAAGCCGACGCGCAGCCGGGAGTCGGTCGCCTCGGTGGGCGTGCCCTGCAGGGTGACGTCGACGTAGATCTCGCCGTAGAGCCGGTCCTGGACCATCGTCGCCCGGACGAAGCGCTGCGAGAGGTCGCCGCTCGGCGTGACCGGGTGGTAGGTCGCCGAGCCGACGCGCTGGCGCACCGGCCACTTCTTGGACACGGGCCGGGCGCTGGTGCCCTGCTGGCCGCGGCGCTCGGCCGAGACGCCGTCGACGGCCAGGTCGGGGACCTGCGTGTCGAGCGCGGGGTAGGCCGCGGGTGCGTCGGTGCCGCGGGCCTGCGACGCGGGGGCCCGGGAGGCGGCGTCGGGGACGTCGACGGTCGAGTCGGCGAAGGCGGCGACGGGGGCGGTGGTCCACGCGACGGCGATGGCGGTGGAGAGGGCCAGGAGGCGGAGGGGGCGAGACATGCGCACTCCCTCCCCCTGCGGGCGGCCTCCGAAACCGGCGCCGGAGTCCCTAGAGTGGGTCGACGTGAGCGACCCGACCACCGCCCAGCCCGGACCCGCCAATGGCCACGGCCTCGTCACGCTCGACCCCGACGGCGCCGTGCTCGACGCCTGGTTCCCCGATCCGCGTCTCGGCGACGACGCCGGCGCCGTGCCGGAGGGGCTCGAGGCGCTCGCCGTCGCGGACGACGTACGGCGGGTGACGCGCGAGGTCCGCCTCGTCGAGGTCGCCGACCTCGCGGCGCCGCCGGCGACCACCGAGGACGTCTGGCTCCGGCTCCACCTGCTCTCGCACCGGCTCGTCCGCCCGCACGGCTGCTCGCTCGAGGGGGCGTTCGGCCTGCTCACCAACGTCGTGTGGACGTCGGCCGGGCCGTGCGCGGTCGCCGGCTTCGAGCTGACCCGGGCGCGGCTCAAGGCCGGCGGCGACCAGGTCACGGTGTTCGGCGTCGACAAGTTCCCGCGGATGGTCGACTACGTGCTCCCGACCGGGGTGCGGATCGCCGACGCCGGCCGGGTCCGCCTCGGCGCCCACCTCGCCGAGGGCACCACCGTCATGCACGAGGGCTTCGTCAACTTCAACGCCGGCACGCTGGGCGCCTCGATGGTCGAGGGCCGGATCTCGGCCGGCGTCGTCGTCGGCGACGGCTCCGACGTCGGCGGCGGCGCCTCGATCATGGGCACCCTCTCCGGCGGCGGCACCCAAGTGATCTCGGTCGGTCGGCGCTGCCTCATCGGCGCCAACGCCGGCATCGGCATCTCGCTCGGCGACGACTGCGTGGTCGAGGCCGGCTGCTACGTCACCGCCGGCACCAAGGTGACCATCCGCGACCGCGACGACAAGCCGACGGTCATCAAGGCGGTCAGCCTCTCCGGCCACGACAACGTGCTGTTCCGCCGCAACTCGGTCACCGGCAAGATCGAGGCCTCCCCGTGGAAGGGCTCCGGCGTCGCACTCAACGAGGCGCTGCACGCCAACTGAGCCTCTTCCCAGCGGGCGCACGACCACGCCCCCGGCACACTCGCTGCATGCGGAAGGGCGTGGGACCGGCACTCGTCGCGGTGGCGGCGCTGCTGGTCGTCGGCGGCGTGGCGGTCGGGCTGCTGCGCGACGTCGACGTGCCGTTCCTCGGCACCGACGAGAGCTGCACCGCGACGGTCGGAGCCCGTGCGGTCACGGTCAGCGTCGAGCAGGCCGAGAACGCCGCGCTCATCGCCGCGGTCGCCGAGCGTCGCGACCTGCCCCCGCGGGCGGTGTCGATCGCCCTCGCCACGGCCTACCAGGAGTCCGACCTCGTCAACATCGACTACGGCGACCGTGACTCGCTCGGGCTCTTCCAGCAGCGCCCGTCGCAGGGCTGGGGCAGCGAGGAGGAGCTCCTCGACCCCACCTACGCCGCCAACGCGTTCTACGACGCGCTCGTCGAGGTCGACGGCTACCAGGGCCTCGAGATCACCGTCGCGGCGCAGACGGTGCAGCGCTCCGGCTTCCCCGACGCCTACGCCGACCACGAGGCCGACGCGCGGGTGCTCGCCTCGGCGCTCACCGGCGAGTCCGGAGCGGCCTTCGCCTGCGACCTCGACGCCGACGTCGAGGAGTCCAGCGCCGCGTTGGTCCGCAGTGGCCTGACCGCCCGCGCCGACGACGTACGCCGGGAGGTCCGGTCGACGTTCGGCCGGCTGCCGCTCGGCGGGTTCGCACCGGGCGGCGTCAGCACCGGGCACATGGAGGGATCGGCACACTACGAGGGCCGCGCCGTCGACGTGTTCTTCCGCCCGATCAGCGAGGCCAACCGCGACCGCGGCTGGGCGGTGGCGCACTACCTCGTCGCCAACGCACAGCGGCTCGCCATCCGCACGGTCATCTTCGACGACCGGATCTGGGTGGCGGGTCGCGACGACTCCTGGCGCGACTACGACCCGCCGTCTCGCTCCGGCGACGTCGCGATCCTCGAGCACCGCGACCACGTGCACGTCGACGTCTTCGCCTGACGGGAGCCTCAACGGGCCGACTCGAGGCCCGAGACACCCTCCCGCACGAGGACCGGGCCGTCCCCGGCCAGGGCGGCGTCGAGGTCGGGGCAGGGTTGCCAGCGCGGCTCGGGACGTCGTACGGCGTCCGCACCGGCGGTCACCCCCGCCAGGCGGTCGGCGAGCGCGGCGCGGTCGTCAAGGTCGCGGCGGTAGTCCTGGAGCGTCGCGACGAGGTCGTCGACGACCGGGCCGAGGGCGGCGGCGTTGTCGGCGAGCATGTTGCGGGTGCGCAGCGGGTCGCGGCCCGCGACGCGGGTACCGTCACGGAAGGAGCCGGCCGCGAGGTGGGCGGCGGCCGGGTCGGCGGCGCGCTCGACGACCTCGAGCAGCGCGTTGGCGAGCACGTGGGGCGCGTGGCTGACGAGCGCGACGGCTCGGTCGTGGGCGTCGGCGTCGAGCACGACCGCGGTGGCGGCGAAGGTGTCGACGACCCAGCGCACGACGTCGGCGACCGGACCCGGGCCGCGGGTGACCGCCCACGAGACGTCGACCAGCAGGCCGGGGTCGGCGTGGTCGAAGCCGGAGAGCTCGGTGCCCGCCATCGGGTGGGCGCCGACCCAGCGCGACTCGAGACCGTGGTCGCGGCACGCGTCGCGGACCGTGCCCTTGACGCTCCCGACGTCGACGAGCACCGCGTCGGGCGCCGCGGCCGCGACGCCCGGCAGGGTCGCGACGATGACGTCGAGCGGGGCGGCGAGGACGACGAGGTCACGATCGGCGGGCACCGTCTCGGCGACCGCGAGGCCCGCCGCCGCCGCTGCCTCCCGGGTCCCGGGGTCGGGGTCGACGACGACCACGTAGGCACCTAGTCCGACGAGCCGGCGGGCGATCGATCCGCCGATGAGTCCCGCTCCGACGACGGCGACCCGGGTGAAGACCGGAGCGGTGCTCACGGCTTGGCCGCGAGCTCGTGGAGCGGCGAGATCCGGCCGAGCGCCCGGGCGGTCGCGCCCAGCGCGGCCCACTCGGCGCTCATCGCCTCGAAGTCGTCGGCGGTGAACGAGCCCGACAGGAACAGCAGGAACACGAAGATCCCCGGCGTCGCGGGGACCGGCCGGGTGACCAGGTTGGTCATGTTGACGCCCCGCTCCTCGAGCACGCCGAGCAGGCGCCGCAGGATGCCGGGCACGTTGGTGTCGGGGAAGAGGCTGACCAGCAGCCCGTCGTCGCCGTCGGCCCGCACCGGGAGCCGGCTCGCCGAGACCAGGGCGAACTGGGTGAAGGCCGCCGAATTGTCCTCGACCCCCTCGGCCACGGTGTGCAGGTCGTAGAGCTGGCCGCAGATGCGTGCGCCGATGCCGATCTCCCCCGGCCCGAGGTCGCGGCAGGCCGCCGCGGTCGACGACGCCTCGCGCGTCGTGAGGCCCTGCTCCTCGATCCAGCGCCGGCACTGGGCGAGGCCGTGCGGGTGGCTCACCACGACGTGGGGCGGGACCGACGGGTCGCGGCTGTAGGCGTCGAACGAGATCGGCAGCACCACGCTGTCGACGATCGAGAGTCCCGGGCGGGCGAGGAGCCCGTCGAGCGTGGGCACGACGACGCCGTTGACCGAGTTGTCGATGGGGAGGACGGCGTACGACGCCTGGCCCGACTCGACGGCACCGAGCGCCTCCGCGGCGTCGGCCACGGGCACGGCCTCGGCGTCGGGCCGCAACGCGACGACCGCCTGGTGGGTGAAGGTGCCTGAGGGACCGAGGTAGGTGACGTTCATGGACCGGTCAGCGGTCCAGCGCGAACGCCGCCAGCACCCGGCTGCTGAACCCGACCTCGGTGAGGGCGACCTGCAGGTCGTCGACGCGGCCGGCGTCGGAGCGGAAGCCGACGTGGAAGTCGTGGAGGCCCGGCCCGTGCGGGTCGCTGTGCAGGAAGTCGAGGTCGATGCCGAGGTCGGCGAAGCGCTGCAGGGCGACCATGAGGGTCCCGGCCGACTCGCGCTGGGGCGTCATCGACACCCAGGCCGCGTCGACGGGCGCGCCCGCGGCGCCGCGGGCGAGGAGTCCGTAGGACAGGGCCGGCTGCTGCTCGAGGAAGCCGACGATGAGGACGTCGTCGCCGCGCAGCTCGTCGACGTCGACTACCGCCGAGCCGGCCTCCTGCCCGGCGGCGAGCAGATCCTCGGTGGTGGTGTCGTCGGGCACGACCCGGAAGGCGACCCCGGCGCGGCCCATGGCCCCGACGACGTCGGAGTAGGCCTGCTGGCGCAGGGCCACCGCCTGGGCGTCGCCGGCGCCGCCGCCGAGCCGGGTCCAGCGCCACGGCGACGGGACGGTCGCGACGCGGGCGAGCCGGATCTCGGGGTCGAGGCCGTTGAGGGCGCTCAGCAGCCGCAGCGGCGGCGAGGTCGGGTCGCCGATGCGGACCAGGCCCTCGACGTCGTGGGCGACGTCGAGGGTCGCCATCAGCTCGTCGTAGCCCTGGAGCCCGACCAGGAAGTCGCTGCCGCTCCAGCCGAGCGCGGCCTGGGCACGGGCGACCAGGGTGGGCGGGTCGGTGCTGGGGTGGGCCAGCGAGCGGGTGAGGGGAAGGAGGCTCATGCGGTGATCCTGCCAGCGGCGGTCGCGACGTCGTCGTCGGTGGCGGTGATGGCCAGCCGGACGTGCCGGTCGCCGGTCGGTCCGTAGGAGCGGCCGTCGACGCTGACGACGCCCCGGTCGGCCAGCCAGCCGGTGGTCTCGTCGCTCGGCTCGTCGCGGGTCGCCCACAGGTAGAGGCCGGCCTCGCTGTGGTCGACCCGGAACCCGTGGTCGGTCAGCGCGGCCCGCAGCACGTGGCGGCGCGCGCCGTAGCGAGCCCGCTGCTCGGCGACGTGGATCTCGTCACCCAGGGCCGCGATCGCTGCGGCCTGCTGGGGGCCGGGCAGGATCAGGCCGAGGTCGCGTCGTCGGGCAGTGAGACGTCCGACGAGCGCGGCGTCGCCGGCCACGAACCCGGTGCGGTAGCCCGCGAGGTTGGAGCGCTTGCTGAGCGAGTGGACCGCGAGCAGGCCGTCCGTCGATCCGGAGTTGAGGGCGGCGTGCAGCACGGGGGCCGCCTCCACCTCCCAGCCGAGGTC